>CAYQZI010000042.1:0-18436 GCA_964421835.1 uncultured Planktotalea sp. | reverse complement strand
CGCCAAAAACCTTGGTCCAAATCTGCGCCATTTGCGCCGACCGCATTCCGTAAAATTGCATCCAAGCATCATCGCCAGCCTTGCGGCCCCATCGCGCCTTGGCCTGTTCTTGCGCGTAAACAGCCTGCGGGAAGATGAAGTTCCAAACTTCGTTAGAATACTCAACATAAGCGCGTAAATCTTTGCGCAGCGATTGTTCTGTAAGCTCAGCGAAGGCACGCATGTAGGCATCGTCTGCCTTGTGCGGCATGTTAAACCAAGGGTCCGCACCCACAAGATTTGCCAGCTCGATCATCACCTCAGCAGGTACGCCGCGGCGGATATAGGTGTAATCTTCGACGTTTGCGCGATTATCCCAAGTGTCTGAAATCGAACCGTTTGTTGACATCCAATCCATGAAACGAAGCGAGCGCAAATTCTCGATCCGCGCAAGCCAAGCCGGGTTAAACGTAACGCCTGCTTTGATCAGATCTTCGTGCTCGGCGCGGAAAATCTTGATGTTGCGAATATGATCGGCCGGGTCAGTTTTGGTGATCGCAATCGAAACAAGCCCTTCACCGGGCGTGTAATCAAACGCGATCCGACCTGCGCTGCGACGCGTGTTTTTCGCACGGCCACCAATACTTAGCTCGCCTATGCCCTCATAGGTCACAATATATGCGCCGGACAGCCCGCTTGCTTCCTCGGGTTGATCGGTCAGAATAAAAGCCTCAAGCGCGCGCGCGCCCTCTGGCAAGCGTGTGGGCCAGCCGGAGGCGTCCAAATACCCGCCAGAGGCAATCGCCTTGTCATCAAATGCGCCCCATTGATCATCCTTATGCCCGACCCAAGGACGCGCCGTTTTCATCAGGTCCAGAAAAGGGTGCTGAACCGACCAATCTGCAATGCCATTGAGCCCCATCGCAAGCGAAGGTTTTTGCACCACGGCGTCATAGACCGGCGCTTCAAACGGAACGCGCGCCGCGGCTTTGATGGGTTCAGATGCGCTTTGCTCTACGGCTTGAGACGTTGGCGCAACGGCACTTGTTTCAAAGGCGGACACACGCTCCCAGATCGCATCGCGCACCATTGGAAACGTGGCGCGCAGCTCTGGCGCAATGCTGCTAGGCGGGCGAAAGCTATCGGGCAGCGGTTCTTCAAAAATCGCATGATACGCAACCATTGCGGCCATCAGATACAGCGCAGAGGTGCCGTGCGGCGCATCATCCACGTAAAAGGTTTCCGCAGGCAGTTCGGACAAAGCGGTATCCATCATCACAGAGGACAAAACCCGCGAGACCGGAATAAGGCGCACATCCTGATCAGGTGCCGCGCTGGCGATGCCGCGCGTAAACGCATCGTACCACTCGGCGTAATCCCCTGTGGCAAAGCGGTGATACTCGCTTAGCCCGCTCGCGCTTGGCGGGAAGCGGCCCGTCACAGTCGCCATCTCTGGCCAGCCTTCATAGACGTAAACACCGATATTTTTGTTTTGCGCGGCGGCCCAGTCCACCACAGCAGAAGCCGCGTCAATGGGCGATAGATTGTCAGGGTTATCCCCATCAAAAGGAGCGTTAGGAGTTTGATATTGAATGAAATTTGCAGGCACCATCCAAATGCTATCAAGGCCCGCATTGGCAAAGCTACGGCGTTCACTATCCCAAGATTGCTGCACCTCTTTGAAGGACCAATTGGGCACAGGAGGCAGCCCTGCCATGAAGTCCCGCAAGAAGCCCCATTGACCGCTTAGTGCAAAATCATGCCCCGCTTCGCGCGCCATCAGTGCAAGCCAATGGGGCACGGTTGTTTCATCACTATCGCTTAGATGATGGATCAAAGAGTTGCCGAACACATATGTGCGCTCTGTCTTTTCCTGCGCAATCGCGCCCGCCGCGATCACACTTAATGTGGCGACAAGCCCTGCAAACTTGCTTAAACGACCCATCAACATACCTCAAAACTCCTGCGCGCTGCCCTTTGGAATATAGGTAGCAATCGCACTTATGCTAGCGAATTTGCTTGCGCTGCATCATAGACCCCCGCTTTTCGTAAAATAAGCTCTAATCGTTGGAAACTATTCTTGGTATTCAAGCGTTCCAGCGTGGCAATAAAAGCATCGAGCTCTGGATAGGCTTTGATCGCAGTATCAAGCAGCGGATCGCTGCCTGCGCTGTAAAGACCGGCGCGGATCATCAACGCGTTTTCATCATAGCTGCCAAGCAATTTACGCGCACTCGCAAGCAGCGCGTTTTCTTGCTCATTGGCGGCTTGCGGCAAACTACGCGAGACGGATCGCACAGCATCGATCGCAGGATAACGCCCGCGTTCCGCAATCGCGCGATCAAGCACCACATGCCCGTCAAGAACACCGCGCATCATATCTGCGATGGGTTCTTCCATGTCAGATCCCGCGACAAGCACCGAGAAAATCGCAGTGATATCACCGCTGCCATCGAGGCCCGGGCCCGCGCGTTCACACAGCGACATAACCAAATGCGAGGTCGAGGCCGGAAATCCGCGCAAAGCCGGACTTTCTCCGGCGGCGACAGCAATTTCACGGTGCGCTTCAGCGAAACGTGTGATCGAATCAGCCAGCAGCAGCACATGTTTACCTTGATCGCGAAAATGTTCGGCAACGCTCATGGCGGTTAATGCACAGCGGCGGCGCAAAAGCGCGCTTTGATCTGAGGTCGCCGCCACAACAACAGCGCGTGCCATGCCTTTTTTACCAAGCGTTGTTTCAACAAACTGGCGCAGCTCTCGGCCACGTTCACCAACAAGCGCGATCACGATGACATCCGCTTCGGTATGGGAGGCAAAATGAGCAAGCAGGCTTGATTTACCAACGCCGGATCCGGCGAAAAGGCCAAGGCGCTGGCCCTGCGCCAACGGCAAAAGCGTGTTGAACACCGACATCGAAGTTTCCAAACGTGCGCCAAGTCCACGGCGCAACGCAGGATTCGGAGCGCTCGCAAGAACACTGCGGGGATGTTGCCCGCGTGGCAAAAACTTGCCGTCTAAGGGCATCGCATTGGCGTCAATTATTCGCCCGATCCACGCATCACTCGGCGAGATTTCAAACGGCCCATCGAGCAAGGCTTCATCGCCTAAAGCGACTCCGTCAAGCACTGTGTCCGACTGCACGATTGTTGCATCTTTTGAGAGGCTTATCACTTCGCCGCCGCTTGTTTTACCCGTGCGAGACAACAGATTGACCTGATCCCCAAGACGCGCGTTTTGCCCCATCCCCTCAAGTTCAATTTGACCAGCCGACACATGAGCGACTGTTCCATATGTATGCGCGGCCTGAATATGGCGCATCTCGTGCAAAAGACCTTCTAGTCCGATCGATGTCATTAAACTCTCCTCAAAACTGATGAAACTTTTTCTAAAGGAATCAGGGTTAAGCCTTGATTGAAGCGAACGAACTTTTTTCGAGGAACCACGATTTATGTTTCAAAATCTTGAGCTTTTTCAAATGGCACACGGCATGGCGCATCATGCCGGTCGCCTCCAAACGCTGGCCGCGCAAAACATGGCGAATTCGGACACGCCGGGGTACAAAGCCCAAACAATGACGCCTTTTGCCGACACGTTAACGCGTGCAGAGACAGGCGGCGCGCAGCGCGCGACGCGCAGCAAACATATGAATGGGAGCGCCGCTGAACATCCCATCGCGAACCCTGCGCGAATCATGCTGGACACCGACGCGAAAAGTGATCCCAACGGCAATTCAGTCGCGATCGAGGATGAAATCCTGCGCGCTGTGGATGCCAAGCGCCAGCATGATCGCGCGCTCGCGATCTATCGCTCGTCCTTGAATATTATCCGCACCTCTATTGGCCGAAATTAACCAAAGGAGCCTTAAATGAACGATTTTTCCAACGCTTTATCCGTTGCGAGCAGCGGTTTGAAAGCCCAATCAGCGCGTTTGCGACATGTTTCAGAAAACATCGCAAACGCTGATACGCCAGGGTATCGGCGCAAGATCGTAAGTTTTGACACGGTCGATAACAGCGGCAAAGTTGCGCTTGGCAAACTCTCGCTCGACAAAACTCAGCTACGTGAAATCCACGATCCATCCCATCCGCTGGCCAATTCCCAGGGGATTTATGATGGCTCCAACGTGGATTTGATCATCGAAGTCGCTGACGCTCGAGAGGCGCAGCGCAGCTATGAAGCAAACCTTAAAATGCTCGATCAAACGCGGCAAATGTCCAGCAGTTTAATGGACTTACTACGTCGTTAACTCACAATCCCTCTAGGAAGGAGGCCATAATCATGGACGTCAAATCACTCTTTGCAACGCAGCAATATGCGGCGAACAAAACTGCCACTGCTCCAAAAGACGGCGCGCAAACAAGTGCGACACAAAGTTTTGCAAACACCTTTCAGGATTTCTCGACCACGCTCAGTGAAAGCGAGCAAATCGCCAAAGCCGCGATGGCAGGCGATGCTGATCCGCATGCGCTCGTACAAGCACTTGCGCAAACAGAGCTTGCCGTCGAAGCAGCGGTGAGCGTGCGTAACAAGGTGGTCGAAGCCTACCAAGAAATCTTGCGGATGCCTGTGTAACTGATGAATGAAGCGCTGTTCTTCGACACTCTTCAGCATGGTCTTTGGGTAGCGGTCACGATGTCGATCCCGATCCTAAGCGCCGCTTTGATTGCTGGCGTAACCGTCGGTCTGTTTCAAGCGCTGACGTCCGTTCAAGAGATGACCCTCACGTTCGTTCCCAAGCTTGGCGCAATCGTTGTCGTTTTTTGGATGACCATGAACTTCATGACACAAACGCTCGTTACCTTTTTTCACACGTCCATCATGCCGCAGATCATCGGAGGCTAACAAAATATGGAAAATGCAAGCTACACAACTTTAACCCGTCAGTCCGGTCTTATGCGCGAAATGAGCGTGATTGCGAACAACATCGCGAACGCAAACACGACAGGATACCGACAAGAGGGGTTGATCTTTTCAGAGGTCATCCAAAGTGTCGATGACGCCCCGTCGCTGTCCATGGCCAGCGCGCGCGCGCGTGCTACGTCATTGGCGCCGGGCGTTATCTCTCAGACGGGCGGCCCGTTTGATCTCGCCATTGATGGCAACGGGTTTTTCCTCATTCAAACCCCAGATGGCAACCGTTTGTCGCGTGCAGGCCATTTCCTTCCGAATGCGCAAGGCGAACTTGTCACGCCCGATGGCCATCGCGTGCTCGATGGCGGCGGCGCTCCTTTGTTCGTCCCGCCAAATAGCGGTTCAATATCAATAGCTTCGGATGGCACAATGAGCGCCGATGGTCAGTTACTCGGTCAAGTTGGCATCGTCCAGCCCAGTGCAGGCACGCAGATCTTGCGCGAGGACGGCGTTCACTTTCGCGCCGAAGGCGCTATCGAGCCAAACCTGAACGCTCGTGTGCGGCAAGGATTCCTGGAGGGGTCTAATGTTTCCCCGATGAGCCAGATCGCTCGCATGATCGAAGTGCAGCGCGCCTATGAAATGGGCCAAAGTTTCGCAGAAACTGAAAACGAACGTCTGCGCGCTGCTGTGCGCACGATCATCAAGTAAACAGAACAAAAAGGTAACAAAATGAGAGCTTTAAAGATTGCGGCAACAGGCATGAGCGCCCAGCAAATGCGTGTCGAAGTTATTTCCAACAACCTCGCGAATATGAGCACAACGGGCTACAACGCACGCCGCGCCGAGTTTGCTGATTTGCATTATCAGCAGATGTCACGCGCGGGCACAATAAACGCGTCCGACGGGACGGTGCTGCCGACAGGCGTGCAACTTGGGCTTGGTGTGCGCCCCTCTTCCGTCTCCGTTTATCTGGCGCAAGGCTCGCTGTCTGCGACAAACAGTGACCTCGATGTTGCCATCGATGGACGCGGCTATCTTGAAGTAACCCTGCCCTCCGGCGCATCGGCTTATACGCGCGACGGCTCGCTCAAACGCACAGGCGAAGGCTTGATCGTCACCAATGACGGCTATCCGGTTGTGCCGGAAATCGTAATTCCACCCGAAGCGCGCAGCATTTCCATTAACGGTGATGGCGAGGTTTTCGCCTATTTTGACGAAGGTGTTGAAGGGCAATTGCTCGGGCAATTTACCTTGGCAGGCTTTACAAATGCCAAAGGGTTAGAGGCCATCGGCAGCAATTTGTTCTTGGAAACGGAAGCCTCTGGCCCGTCGCAAGTCACCGCCCCCGGAACCGACGGGCTCGGCACGCTGCGCCAAGGGTATCTAGAGGACAGCTCTGTAGACGCGGTACGCGAAGTCACCGAACTGATCGAAGCGCAGCGCGGGTACGAGCTGAACGCCAAAGTCATTACAGCGGCCGATCAAATGCTTGGCGCAACGACGCAAATCCGATGATGTTTCGTCTTTTCTTCTTGTTTCTATGCCTTTTTACGGCCCCCGCGTTCAGCGATATCGCAATTGTCACTCGCAACATTCGGCCCGGTGAAGTGCTGCAAGCAACCGATGTGCTTATGGTGCGCGGCGAAGCGCTGGACGCCTATAACAGCGTCGAGAAAATCGTTGGAACAGAAGCAAAAGTCGCGCTTTTTGCAGGGCGCGCAATCCTCAAAGGGCAGCTTGCCGCCGCGGCCAGCGTTCAGCGCAATCAAATCGTCGAGCTAATTTTCGAGCTTAACGGTCTGTCAATGACAACTGAGGGGCGTGCGCTTGGACGTGGGTCTGTGGGGCAACGAATACGCGTGATGAACCTCGCGTCCAAAACCTCCATTTTCGGAACAATTGAAGACAATGGCTCCGTCCGAGTGTCACAATAGGAGCATCCTTAATATGCGCAAATTCATCCTCTTTTTCTGCGTTTCATTTATGTGCGCGTGCAGCGATCCTGACTATTTGGGCAAACCTCCGTCATTTACGCCGACCATAGAGTCACGCGAACGATCGGCAATGATTTACCCCAGCTTGCCGCAAACGGTTCAGCGCAGGTCTGTTCTGGATGGCTCTTCGCTTTGGACCGGCGATCGCAAATCCTTGCTTGGAGATCGGCGCGCGTTGCAGCAGGGCGACATCATGACTGTGGTTATTGAAATCGACGACAAGGCAGAGATTTCGAACACGACCTCTCGGTCGCGCGATGGATCAGACAGTGTGAAACTGCCTGAGTTTTTCGGTGTCACGCAGCGCCTCGCCAAGAAGTGGGAGGACGATGCAAGCCCCGCAAATGCTGTGGATCTCACAAGTAAGAGTAATTCCAAGGGCGATGGCTCAGTGCGTCGCAAAGAAAAATTAACGCTTCGTGTCGCCGCAACCATTGTCGACGTCTTGCCCAATGGCGTTCTTGCAATCGAAGGCACACAAGAAGTGCGCGTTAACTTTGAGCTCCGTGAACTGCTTGTGAACGGCTATGTGCGCCCTGCTGATATCTCGCGGCAAAATGAAATCACCTACGACAAGATTGCATCTGCGCGCATTTCTTATGGCGGACGCGGGCAAATTACAGATGTCCAGCAGCCAAGATATGGCCGTCAGGTGCTTGAAGCCATTCTCCCATTCTAAAGGATTGTTACTTTGATTAAGAAACTCATTCCAATTATCCTCATTCTTGTGTTTGGCGGTGCGGGCGTTGCTGCTGGCCTTATTTTGAAACCGGAAGAGGTCGTCGAGCAAACAGCAATGAATCCCTGTGGTGACGATCCGAATGCGCATGCAGAAGAGGCCAAAGAAGAAGAGAAGCCCGCCTCTGACGAACCCGGGCTTTACGATTATGTTAAGCTTAACAACCAGTTTATCGTTCCCGTAATCAAGGGCGACATTGTGCGATCTGTCGTGGTTGTCGCGCTCAGTTTGGAGGTCGACGCAGGTTCGTCCGCTGTCGTCTATGCGATTGAGCCAAAATTGCGCGATACATTTCTGCAAGCGCTTTTTGATCACGCGAGCCTTGGCGGATTTGATGGTGCTTTCGCCACCGCAGAAAACTTGATCCGTTTGCGGCGCTCTCTGAAAGGAAGTGCAACCGAGGTTTTGGGCGATATTGTTAACGATGTTTTGGTGACTGATATTGCAAGGCAAGATAATTGATGGCGGCGCTAATCGCTGCACATCTGTTTAATCTGAGAAGCGAGCTCGGGTTTTGCAGCGGCGCTACCGGCAATGATTTCAGCAACGCCTTCCAACAATTCATCCTGCGCGCAAATGCGATCAACCAATCCAAACTGGAATGCCTCTTGCGCTGAAATCTTTTGCCCGCCCATTAAGATAAGCTTGGTGCGCGCCGGACCAATCAACGCGCGCATCCGTTTCGGATCAGAAGGCTGCGGTAAAAAACCAAGCTTCATAACGGGATAGAAGACCTTGGCGTTTGGAACCACCAGCCGGATATCGCAGGCCAGCGCCATTCCCATTGCGCCACCTGCCAAAGTGCCGTTCAAAGCGGCGATAGTCAGACAAGGCAAATCTGCAATCGCACTCGATAGTTTTTCCCAAATGGGCGAGACGGCCAAACCCTCGCGGGCTTCCTCCAAATCAGCGCCCGCACTAAAAACACTCCCAATTCCGGTAATTACAAACCCGCGCGCGCGCTGCGCGTCTTGGGCAATTTGTGTTAAACTTTCCAGCATCTGAAAGGTTAACGAATTTGCCTTTTCTGGACGATTTATTGTTACCCTCCAGACATCATCGCGCGTCGTAAGATCAATCATGACAAACCAACGCGTGTTCGAATGTCATCCTCACGCAGCGAAATTTCCTCGCCGAGCCATTCGTCCGATTCTGAGCTACACATCCAAAGCAAGGTTTTTGCAGGCCAATCCGCGGGGATATGCACGTCCCAATCGAGTTGACTAACCGGATTGATGCCCGAGCTTTTGATGTCGCGCTGCATTTTCGTCGCAACCGTTCCCGGCGATAGCCCCATGCAACGAATGCCATGCGCTTGGTTTTCCAGATGCGCCATCCGCGTCAACATTGCGGCCCCGGCTTTGGAGCTGCAATAATGCGACCAAGCTTCAATTGGATTGTGCGCCGCGCCGGAACTCACCGTGATAATCGTGCCAGACTTCGCTGCAATCATACTTGGTAGAACCGCACGCATCCCATAGAAAACGCCAGTAAGGTTAATGTCAATCGCACGCGACCAGTCTGCCGGATCGGCGCTGGCCAGATGCGAAATAGGGTCGATCACGCCTGCATTGTTAATCAAGATATCAACAGAATTAAAGGCATCGCAGGCTTGCTCAACCGCCCGTTCGACATCGCCATAAACACTGACATCACACTTAACGGCCAACGCCGTATCGCCAATGTCTGCTGCGATGCTTGCGATTTGCGCTTCGCTACGTGCTAACAAAACCACATTAGCGCCATGCTGCGCAAAAAGCCGTGCGCTCGCCTCGCCTATGCCGCGACTTGCTCCGGTAATAAGCACTGTTTTTCCTGTGACATGTGACATCATTCAAGCCCTTATAGTTTCGGGGGATTTTCGCCAGATTGCTCAACAATCAGCGCTTCAGCTTGACGTTGCCCCAAGCTCGGTCAAAGCTGCAAGCTGATTTCTACCTTTAAGGATAATGATATGAGCCTGCGGTCCGCTATTTTCAGCACAACCTCTCTTGTTTTTCTCGCAACCCAAGCCGCTGCGGATATAAGCGCCAATGATATTTGGAGTGATTGGCAGGCCTATATGACGGGCTTTGGCTATAACGTGACAGGCCAAGAAAGCATGTCCGGCAACACCTTAACAATTAGCGAACTTAAGATGAGCGCCCCTATCCCAGAGGCAGAGGGCGATTTTGAATTAAGTTTGAGCGGTGTGGATTTTGTCGAAAACGGCGACGGTACTGTTAACCTTATTTTTCCTGAAACCATGCCAATGACCTTTGTTGCCCACGGCCCAGATGGCGAAGCCGTGAGCGGCGCACTGAATTACACAATGAAAAACATGCAAATGCGTGCAAGCGGTGATCCTAGCAAAATCACATATGACTACAGCGCGGATCAAATTGGCATGGAGCTGACCAATTTGACGGTCGAGGGCGAAGATTTTCCGAGTGACGCCCTCAGCATTACGCTGAAAGCAAATGGGTTAAATGGTCAGTCTGTGATGGAGCCGGGCGCTCTTCGTAAAATCGCCCAGAACATGGCGCTTGGCGCGACTGAATACGCCATCTCTTTTGATGCGCCTGGTAGTGAAGAAGGTATGAAACTGAACGGCAGCATGGCAACGCTTAGCTTTGCAGGCGACACGTTCCTGCCAGCGAGCTTTGATCAGAGCAATCCAGCCGCAGCGTTTGAAAATGGGTTCGCGGTGAATGGCAGCTTCAGCTACACAGGCTCTGAAACGAGCTTTTCGATCCTTGCCGACGGCGATGATATGGCTGGATCAAGCAGCGCTGAAATGGCCAATCTCGCGGTTGCCATGGACAAGGACGCGCTTTCATACACCGTTTCCAGCACGGGTGTGAATTTCAATTTGATTGGCAATCAGGTCCCACTGCCGATCGTCGCAGGATTGGGTGAACTCGCATTCAACATATTGATTCCAATATCTAAATCAGAAACGTCCAGCGACTTCGCCATGGGTGTAACGCTTGCCGATTTCGTCACATCAGACAGCATTTGGTCCATGTTGGACCCAACTAAAGTGCTGCCGCGCGACCCTGCTACGATCTCTTTCGATCTTGTTGGAAAAGCCAAAATGTTGTTCGATTTCCTCGATCCAGAGCAAATGGCAGAGGTTGAAAACGGGAACGTGATGCCCGCCGAGTTAGAGGCATTAACCTTGCGCAATTTGCGTGTCGCGGCAGCGGGCGCAGAGCTGACGGGCACAGGGGATTTCACCTTTGACAACACAGACCTCGAGAGCTTTGACGGCTTCCCAAAACCGACTGGCAGTGTCGATCTTGGTTTGCTTGGCGGCAACGGTTTAATGGATAAACTGGTGCAAATGGGTCTTCTCCCGCAGGAGCAGGCCATGGGCGCACGTATGATGATGGGCCTGTTTGCGCGTCCAGGTGAAGGGCCGGATTCCCTGACCTCCACGCTTGAAATAAATGCAGAGGGTCACATCCTCGCCAACGGTCAACGCATTCAGTAAACATCAAATAATTCATAGAAAAAGGCCGCGTGAAGACGCGTGGCCTTTCTCGCGGCCTTGTAACACTTGCTTGCGCGAGCTACCTCCTTAGCAACCCGTTTTGGAGCACCGATGTCGCAAAATCTCGAAGAACTCACCCACGCCCTTTTGCTCAGCGCCAAGAAAGCTGGCGCAGACACCGCAGACGCCATCGCCGTGAAGGGCACATCGCTGTCTATCGACGTGCGCGGCGGCGTTTTAGAGCAGGCCGAGCGCTCGGAAGGGATCGACATTGGATTGCGAGTGCTGATCGGGCAGCGGCAAGCCTGCGTGTCCTCTTCTGACACCTCTCAAAATACAATCGACGCCATGTGCGAGCGCGCCGTTGCGATGGCAAAAGAAGCGCCCGAGGACCCTTATATCGGCCTCAGCACGCAAGATATGCTCAGCGATGCGCGCGGCGCAGCAGGTCTAGAGCTTTGCGATCCAACGCCAGAGCCAAAACCAGAGGCCTTGCAACATGACGCGATGCAGGCAGAGGCGGCAGCGCTTGCACAAAACGGCATTAGCCAAGTGCAATCCGCGACAGGCGGATACAGCGCGCGCGACGTGCATTTGGCTGCTAGCAACGGGTTTACCGGTGGATATCAGCGCACAGATCGTGCGACGTCTTGCGTGGCAATTGCTGGCACTGGCGCTGATATGGAGCGCGATTTTGACGGTGACAGCCGCATTTTTCAGTCCGACCTACGCGATGCTGCGGACATCGGAACAAATTCTGCAAAGCGCGCGCTGGCTCGGATGGGCGCGATAAAACCTCCCACAGGCAGCTATCCTGTGCTGTTTGACGAGCGAATTTCCTCTACGTTGATCGGCCATCTTTTGGCAGCGGTGAATGGTGCCTCTATCGCGCGCGGCTCTTCTTGGCTGCGCGATGCATTGGGGCAGCAGGTTCTGCCTGACCATCTCAGCGTTATTGAGGACCCACACCGTGCACGCACGCCCGGCTCTCGTTTGTTTGATGCCGAAGGACTGCCAACGCAAAAACGTGCAATCATCGACAAGGGTATTTTAACGGGCTGGACTTTGGATCACGCCAATGCGCGCAAACTGGGTATGACTTCGACGGCGAATGCGGCGCGCGGCACCTCTGCTCCGCCCTCGCCAAGCAACTGGAACATCGCGCTGACGCAGGGCACGCTTAGCCGCGAGGATTTGATCCGCGATATGGGAACCGGATTGCTTGTGACCTCGATGATCGGCTCGACGATTAATGCAACAACCGGTGATTACTCGCGCGGCGCAGCAGGTTTTTGGATTGAAAATGGTGCCATCAGCCATCCGGTGAATGAATGCACAATTGCCGGAAATCTTCGCGATATGTTGCTGCGTTTGACGCCCGCGAATGACGCGCGCACACATTTGTCGCGCGTTGTGCCATCGCTTTTGGTCGAAGGCATGACCCTTGCCGGAAACTGATCTCGACCTTCTTATTGAGGCCGCGCAGGCCTCTGGCGAAATCGCCAAGACGTTCTTTCAGAACGATCCCAAGACATGGGACAAGGAAGACAACGCTGGCCCTGTGACCGAAGCTGACTTGGCCGTTAACACATACCTTGAAAAGCGGTTGCGCGGTGCGCGGCCTGATTACGGTTGGCTTAGCGAGGAATCCACGAACGAGAGCGCACGCCAATCCGCTGAGCATGTTTTTATTATCGATCCAATCGACGGCACGCGCAGCTTTATCAAAGGCGCGCGCACATGGGCGCACTCGCTGGCCATCGCGCGAGAGGGTCAAATCACAGCAGCAGCCATTTTTCTGCCCATGCGCGATATGATGTTCAGCGCAGAGCTTGGCAGCGGCGCGTTTATGAATGGCGCGTCTTTGAGGGTGTCCTCAGAAAGCAACCTTGAAACTGCACAAATCCTCGCCACGCGACCAGTGATTGAACCGCACAATTGGCGCGCTGGCGAGGTGCCGACCTTTGAGCGGCATCATAGACCGTCGCTTGCCTATCGCCTCGCCTTGATTGCGCAGGGCCGCTTTGATGCAATGCTGACTTTGCGCCCCAGTTGGGAGTGGGATATCGCGGCGGGCGCGTTAATCGTCGCAGAAGCAGGCGGCACGATCACCGACAAAACTGGCGCTGCGCTGAAATTCAATAACGCTGATCCGCGCTTGAACGGAGTTGTGGCCGGTGGCCCCTCGATGCACGCGCAATTCGTGGCAAAGCTTGCATCAACTTGACCCGCATGCGCCGCGAAAGATACGCTACGACCAACTGAAAAAGGGACGACCTCATGGAACAAAGACTGCACCTTGTATTTGGCGGCGAGCTGGTTGACCCAACCAAAAACGTCTTCAAAGATGCCGATGATTTGCACGTTGTTGGCATTTTTCCGAACTACGAAAAGGCCTTCAACGCTTGGAAAGCCGAAGCGCAAAAGACTGTGGATAACGCGCATATGCGTTATTTCATTGCCCATTTGCATCGCCTTCGCGACGAGGCAGCCGAGACATCATCAACGGAAGAGCTGGGATAACGTGCCATGAGTTCGCTCAGCCTGTTTGCCTATAAAGCGCTGGCGCGAAGCACGACAATTCCACAAACCGACCCCTATCCAGAGCGCCCTGAGGGGCCGCTCATTTGGGGCGTTGTTCATGATGAGCAATCCGCGCGCGCGCTGTGTCACTTGGTCGAGCGCTTGCGTCATTTGCGCGGGCCTTGTTCTCTGTTGATAACCTACGCAGATAAAGCGCCGCGCATTCCTGAGCAAAAGGGGCAATATTGCTATGCTTTGCCCGTTGATACCAGCGACACAGCGCAGCGCTTTCTGGAGCATTGGAAACCCTCAATCTGTCTTTGGTTTGGCGGCGAATTGCGCCCAGCTTTGATATCAGAGGCGAAGGCGGCAGAGGTCTATCTGATGCTGCTGTGTGCGCAGGATGATTTGCTTGATCAATCTGTTTGGCGCTGGCTTCCCTCGCTTGCACGCGAAACTCTTGGCGCTTTTGGCTCGCTTGCGGCGCGTGATCAAGCGGCCTATCGCAGCCTGCGCAAAATGGATGGTGCACAGCGCGACATCCCAGTTCAGGGCGCGCTTCAGATCGCAGTTGTACCGCCCTCGGCGAATGAAAGCGTGTTCACTGAAGTGTCGGGCGATCTGAACGGGCGCCCTGTTTGGCTTGCGGTGAATGTGCAAGAAGACGAGCTGAAAGATGTGCTCAAAGCACATCGCGATGTGGTAAAGATGAACCACCGTCTCGCATTGATCCTTGTGGCGGCCTCCTTTCCCGTCAGCGTCGAAGCGCGCCGGATGCTCAAATCGCAAGGCTGGCGTGTGTGCTTTTGGGAAGATGGCGATCCTATTGAGGAAAACACGCAGGTTATTCTTGTTGAAGAGCCCGAGGACATGGGGCTTTGGTATCGTATTGCGCCGCTTTGTTTCTTGGGCAGCTCGCTCGCCAACAGCTTTGGCGGATGTGATCCTTATGTGCCTGCCGCCCTTGGCTCGGCGATTATTTATGGCCCCAATGTGCGCAATCACACAAACAGCTACTCGCGTCTTGCCGCCGTTGGCGCTGCGCGTATTGTCAAGGACGCGCAAGGGCTTGGCGTGGCAGTCGAAACTTTGCTTGCGTCTGATCAGTCTGCACTGATGGCCCATGCGGCGTGGAGCGCAATTTCAGAGGGTGCAGAGGCGACGGATGCCGTGATTGAAGACATTCAGGCGCAGCTTGACGCCATGGAAACCCTGACATGAGAGCGCCGGATTTTTGGCACAGATCGCCGAATGCGCTCGATTGGCGTGCGCGTTTACTGATGCCTTTGGGCGCGCTTTATGCCGCTTTGACGGCGTACCGTGTGCGCCAACCCGCGCGCTATCACCCGCCGCGCCCTGTCATTTGCATCGGCAATCTGAATGCGGGCGGAACGGGGAAGACCCCGACTACTATCGCGCTTGCGCAGATGCTTTTGGACATGGGGCAAAGCCCGCACATCGTGTCACTCGGCTATGGCGGGAAACGTCTTGGGCCTCATCTTGTCTCATCAAACGACGCCGCCAGCGATGTTGGGGACGAGCCACTTTTGCTAAGTGCGTTTGCGAAGACTTGGATCGCAAAGGATCGTGCTTTGGGGATAAAGGCGGCGTGCGACGCAGGTGCCAGTCATATTTTGATGGACGATGGGTTTCAGAATCCAAGCGTCGAAAAATCATTGTCGATTGTTGTTGTTGATGCGCAAAAGGGGTTTGGAAACGGGCTATGTCTGCCCGCGGGCCCTTTACGCGAACCAGTACATGTTGGCCTTAAGCGTGCTGATTTCGTGCTCTCCATCGGAGGCGATGCGCAGCAAAAGCAGTTTGAAGCGTCGACGCAGCTCAACATTCCACGCCTGCGCGGTCATCTAGAGCCGCTGCAAACTGGTCTCGATTTTGACAAGATACGTTGCATTGCGTTTGCCGGAATCGCCCATCCCGAAAAGTTCTTTGGCACCTTGCGCAAACTCGGAGCCGAGATTGTACGCGCAGAAGCGCTCAGCGATCATCAAACGCTGACCCCCGCGCTTATGAAACGCCTGGAGAGCGACGCGATGATGCAAGACGCACAGCTGGTGACCACTGAAAAAGATGCGGTTCGATTGCCCATTGGCTTTCGCCAAAAGGTCGTCACCCTGCCCGTGCGTCTTGTGTTCGAACAAGACGCAAGCCTGCGCGCGGCGTTGACAGCTTTAACCCCCTCACGCACAAGTAGCACGACCATAACTCAGGAAGGCGCACCATGATCGGCACACTCGAAACCATCGTTGGCAAGGATCATGTTTTGACGGGCAGCGATATCGCGCGTTGGCAGAACGATTGGATGGACATGTATCGCTCTGAGCCGGTAGCGGTCGTCAGGCCCGCGTCAACCGCCGAAGTATCAGCCATCGTGAAGTTTGGAAACGACACGCAGACGCCAATCGTTCCGGTCAGCGGCAACACCGGTCTTGCCGGTGGCGCTTCGGGCAAGGGCCATATCATGATTTCCATGGAGCGGATGAACACCATCCATGAGGTTCGCAAAGACTCGCGCATCGCGATTGTAGATGCGGGGGTTATTCTTGCCGATATTCACAGTGCGGCGGACGCCGAAGATCTGGTTTTCCCGCTGACATTCGGCGCGCGCGGGAGTGCGATGATCGGTGGGAATATGGCGACGAACGCAGGTGGGTCTAACGTGGTGCGTTACGGGAACACCCGTGATTTGGTGCTTGGCATCGAAGTCGTGCTGCCCACTGGCGAAATTGCTGATCTTATGTCCGAGCTGCGCAAGGATAATTCTGGTTACAATTTGAAGCACCTGATCATCGGTGCAGAGGGCACGCTGGGCATCATTACAAAAGCGGTTCTGAAACTCGCGCCCAAGCCCAAAGCCTATGCCACGGCGATGGTCGCGGCTCCGTCAATCGGGGACAGTTTGCAATTGCTCAATCAACTACAAGACGCCACGGGCGGTTCGGTCGAAGCCTTTGAATATATGCCGCGCGCCTATGTGGCGCGTCATCTTGAAATCGACACCAGCGCACGCGAGCCATTCGATGCACCCTATGAGGTGAACATTATGGTCGAGATTGGCACTACAATCGAAAGCAAGGCCCAACCCAACCAAGATGGTCAAATTCCCTTAACAGCTGAACTGGAAGAGATCTTGGCAGGCCTGTTCGAAAGCGGCGCTGTTCTAGACGCGACAGTCGCTCAAAACGAAGCGCAGCGCAGCGCAATGTGGGCGCGCCGCGAGGCAGCTGCCGAAGTGGTCTTGGCTCATAAGCCATTGATCAACCATGATATCGCAGTGCCTTTGGAAAAGGTGGCTGCGTTTTGTGAAGCGATGGAAGAACGACTCCCAAGCATTGATCCCGGTGCAATCCCCATGATCGTCTCACACCTGGGCGATGGAAATGTGCATTACTCTGTTTGGGGTAAGAGCCAGGACCCCGAGGTGCATGATGCCATCACCGAAGCAGTCGAAGACGAAACGCTGAAACTGGGCGGTAGTTTTTCAGCCGAACATGGGATTGGCGTGAGCAAGCTGAACTCAATGAAACGGCGCAAGGACGCCGTTTCGATTGCAGCAATGAAGGCGATCAAAACCGCCCTCGATCCCAACAACATTATGAACCCCGGTAAAGTTTTGCCCGACTAGAACGCGACGCTTAGCTGCGCCATTCAAAGAAGCCTTCACCCGCTTCTGCAAGCAGCTTCGCTGCCATGGCACGGCCCATTTCAGCGCCGTCTTCGATGGCGCCGCTAACGTCATCACTGATGCTTTCGGATCCATCAGGTCGCAAAACCTGCCCACGCAAACGCATATTCGTACCGCTCAGTTCAGACAAACCAGCGATGGGCGTTTCGCAAGAGCCATCAAGCGCTTCAAGGAACGCACGCTCCGCCGCAAGGCGTTGGCCTGTTTGCGTATCGTGAATCGCCTCGAGCATTTCAGCGGCGCGCGTATCATCGATACGCCGCTCGATCCCAATCGCGCCCTGCGCTACTGCGGGCAGCATTTCATCGGTTTCAATAGCGCTTTTGGCAACATGCGCCATGTCCAAGCGGCGCAATCCAGCCATCGCCAAAAAGGTGCAATCTGCAACTTTGTCTTCGAGCTTTTTCAACCGCGTTTGAACGTTTCCGCGAAACTCAACGACGTTGAGATCTGGACGGAAGTTCAGCAGTTGTGCGCGTCTGCGAAGTGAAGACGTACCAACAACTGCACCCGAGGGCAATTCTGCAAGGCGTTCATGACCCGCAGAAACAAATGCATCGCGCACATCTTCGCGTGGTAGATATGTGTCAAGCACCAGGCCTTCCGGTTGAAGAACAGGCATATCCTTCATGGAGTGAACAGCAATATCGATCGCGCCACTCAGCATGTCGTCTTCGATCTCACGCGTGAACAGTCCTTTGCCACCGATCTCTTTCAAAGGTCTGTCGAGGATCTTATCACCGGTTGTCTTGATGACTTTGATAACAAACGCTTGTTCGGGCAAATCGAATGCGCGCGACAAACGGCGCCGCGTTTCATATGCCTGAGCCAAAGCCAAAGGAGAGCCGCGCGTGCCGATGATCAGCGGTGAAGACGGGGAAGGGAGTGTAATAGTCATAAGAGCAGGTGTAGAAGTGTCTAGCCAGGTTGACAACTAAAGATCTGCAAAAACAAATAGAGAGGGAGACGAATTTGTATGAAAATGGGTCTGTTTTGAGTTGGTTGCGGGAGTAGGATTTGAACCTACGACCTTCAGGTTATGAGCCTGACGAGCTACCGGGCTGCTCCATCCCGCGACAGTTCCTGTTAACAGGAATAAAAGCAAACAAAGTATATAGAGGATATGGCTTACTAGGATTGGCGGTGACCTACTCTCCCACGTCTTA
>CAYQZI010000041.1:0-19958 GCA_964421835.1 uncultured Planktotalea sp. | reverse complement strand
TATTGAGTTTATTGGCAAGATGAAGCTGAGGTCATTCCCCACGCGGGAAACGCTGACTTTCTTCCAAGACGTTGAGATCCATGTGATTTCGCATGTAGCGTTCGGAGGCTTTTTGCAGCGGTTGATAGTCCCACGGGAAATAATCGCCACTGCGCAACGCCTCATAGACAACCCAGCGGCGTGCTTGCGAGCGGCGCACCTCTTCATCAAAACGCTTCAAGTCCCAACGTTTTTCAGATTTTGCACGCAGGGTTTGCAGCGTCCCTTGATGCTCGGGCACATCGGCAAGGTTAGAGCGTTCATGTGGATCCGCATCAAGATCAAACAGTTGATCAGGATCAAGCGAACAGCGCGTGTATTTCCATTTGCCATAGCGCAAACAAACAAGCGGCGCATAGCTTGCTTCAGCCGCATACTCCATTGCAACAGGTGCCGTGCGTTCCACACCTTGGCCCATGGGCTTGAGACTCATTCCTTCGGTCCATGGCATGATCTCTTTCATATCTACGCCAGCTAGATCGCAAAGAGTTGGGCACACATCGATATTACTCACCGGTGCCTCAATCAAACCCGGCTCCATGTCAGGGCTGCAAATCATCAAGGGCACTCGTGCGGATCCTTCATAAAAGGACATTTTAAACCACAAGCCGCGCTCACCCAGCATATCACCATGATCTGCGACGAAGAGGATGATCGCTTCTTGCCGCGTTGTTTCTAGCGCCTCCATCACCTCGCCCACTTTGTCATCAAGATAGGAGATATTGGCGAAATAGGCGCGACGCGAGCGACGGATGTCCTCTTCAGAAATGTTGTAATTGTCGCGATCATTGGCATCCAAGATACGCTTGGAATGCGCGTCCTGCTCTTCGTAAGGGATCGGACCAACCTCTGGCATAAGATGCGCGCAATCTTCGTACAAATCCCAGTACTTGCGGCGCGCCACATATGGATCGTGCGGATGCGTGAAGCTCACGGTCATGCACCAAGGGCGCGTGTCTTTGCCGCGTGCATAGTCGTAAACCTTGCGGGTCGCATGATAAGCAACCTCATCATCATATTCCATTTGATTGGTGATTTCGGCAACGCCAGAGCCTGTGACAGACCCCATGTTATGATACCACCACTCGATCCGCTCGCCCGGCTTGCGATAATCTGGGGTCCAACCGAAATCAGGCGGATAAATATCCGTTGTCATGCGCTCTTCAAAGCCGTGTAGCTGGTCTGGACCTACAAAATGCATTTTGCCTGAAAGGCAAGTCTGATAGCCAGCGCGCCGCAAATGATGCGCATATGTGGGGATCGAGGATGGAAATTCCGCCGCATTATCATAAACGCCGGTCGCACTTGGCAACTGCCCTGACATATAGCTTGCACGCCCCGGTGCGCACAAAGGGCTGGCGGTATAGGCGTTCTTGAAGCGGGTCGAGCGTGCCGCAAGTTTTTTGATATTCGGCGCGTGAAGCCAGTCTGCAGGGCCATCAGGGAAGAACGTCCCGTTAAGCTGATCTACCATGAAAATGAGGATATTCGGCTTGCTCATAGCAGCGCTCCCTCCAGTTCTGAATTGAGATATGCGAGCACGCTTTCTGCAGCACCGGCATGATCTGCTTTTGATTTCACAAGGCTTTGGCGCAAATACACACCATCGATCAAAGCGGCCGTGCGCGATGCAACATCAGGCGCGCGCTCAAAGATCAAAGGGCGTAAAGCATGCACCAGATTGCTGCGCAGCCTTGCTTGATAAATCGTCAAAAGGCGCTTTGCATCCGGCACTGTCTGCGCGAGCACATAAAAGTTTAGCCAAGCAGCAATCACCTCTGGGCGGAAATTAGAACTCGCGAACGACGCTTTTACAATCGCCTCTGCGCGCTGCGCTGGCGTGAAAGATAGCTTTAAAGCGGCACGCACGTCTGCCCCGTAAAGCGACAATGTATGACGCATCGCTGCCAAAAAAATCTGCTCCTTACCGCCAAAATAATGATGTGCCAAAGCGCTCGACATTCCCGCACGCTTTGCGATGGCACCAACAGTCACATCCAACGTGCCATGCGCTCCGATCTCATGAATCGTTGCTTCCACCAGCGCTGCGCGGCGAAGAGGTTCCATTCCAAGCTTGGGCAAAGCAGTCTCCTAAATCTTGCGATCAGACCTAATTTCTTTTTTATTGACTCGTCAATCAATAAAAACGCAACAGCGGTGCAAAACGTCCAGCTTCATCTTGCCAATGAACTCAAGCGACACTTGCAAAGTTTTGAACCGCCTAGACTTTGGGCGCATGCGTACTCGGTGTTATTTCACCGCGTTTCAGAACTGCTTCTCGCCACGTGATAAAGGTGATCGAGCTCAAAATAACGAACCCACCCAAGATCACCCATAGATCTACCGCTTCGCCAAATGCGAAATAGCCCAATGAGACCGCCCAGATCAGTTGAACAAACGTCACCGGCTGCGTCACCGTGAGGGGTGCGTTGGCAAAGGCGAGTGTCATCGCATAATGCCCCGCGGTGGCAAAACAGGCCACCAAAAACAACAGACCGACCTCTCCCGCCGTTGGCGGTATCCACACTGCAAGTGCGAGCGGAGCGAGCCCGAGTGTCACCGCAACCGAGAGCATCGCAACCACAACAGAGGGCGGCAAAGCATCTGCAAGTAATTTCGCGGTGAGGTAAGAAATACAAAACACACAAGCGACCGCCAGCATTGCGAGATGACCAATGCTC
The DNA here is from genome assembly GCA_964421835.1 of uncultured Planktotalea sp. Classification (GTDB taxonomy): domain Bacteria; phylum Pseudomonadota; class Alphaproteobacteria; order Rhodobacterales; family Rhodobacteraceae; genus Planktotalea. The sequence continues at coordinate 17,238 of CAYQZI010000041.1, read as the reverse complement.
ACTTCACGAAAGCCGGGGCGCAGGATGATCATGGCGCCAAGTAGCGCGAAACACACCGCGAGGATGCGGCGAAACGCCAAACGTTCTTTCAAGAAAAGCGCCGCCGCAATCGTGACAAAAACCGGTGTGAGATAATTCATCGCAGTGACTTCCGCGATAGAGATTTGCGTCATCGCAAAAAACCACAACGTGACCCCAAATGTATGAAACACACCGCGGATTGCGATCAGCTTCCAAAGACGCGGCGTGAACGTCGTTGCGCGCAAAACGTTGATCAACGGTAGAATGAAAAGCAGACCCAACCCATACCTTAAGAAAGCCGCTTCAGCTGCCGGAATGCGCGGGCCGTTAACTTTTACCAATGCCGTGACCGCCACGAAACAGAGCCCGGCAACAACCATCCAAATGACACCGAGCACGGGGCGCTGATCTTCTTTTCTCATACCTTACGTCAGATCAAAGCTTACACGCTTAAGCAAGCAGTATCGCAAAAGCACTGTGTTTTGCGGAGCTAACAGAACCTCTTAATCAAACGCTTTAAGATCGAAGAGCAACAGCTTGAAAAAATTTACAAATACCAAAAACGAAAAGCCCTCACACAAAGCAAGGGCCAATCATTCGAACTAAGGTAGTGCTTAAAGCTGCTCCATAACCTCATCTGAGGCTTCGAAATTTGCCGTGACACGCTGAATATCATCGTCGTCCTCAAGCGCATCGATCAGCTTCATCAACTTGGTCATACCTTCCAAATCCATTTCGGTGGAAATGTTCGGCTGCCAGATCAATTTCGCGCTTTCGCTTTCGCCCAGCGCGGCTTCCAATGCTGTGGACACTTCGTTAAGATCCGTGTCCTCGCACAGGATGATGTGACCCTCTTCAGAGCTCTCGCAATCCTCTGCACCCGCTTCAATCGCGGCTTCCATAACCGTGTCTGCATCACCAGCATCTGCGCCGTAGGTGATCTGACCCTTGCGATCAAACATGAACCCAACAGAGCCCGTCTCGCCCAGATTGCCACCGTTTTTTGTGAACGTTGAGCGCACTGTGGATGCTGTACGATTGCGGTTATCCGTCATCGTTTCGACAATGATCGCAACGCCATTGGGCCCATAGCCTTCATAGCGGATTTCCTCGTAGTCGTCGCCCTCGCCGCCAATCGCTTTTTTGATCGCGCGGTCGATATTGTCTTTGGGCATGGACTGCGATTTCGCCTCTTTTACCGCAAGGCGCAGGCGCGGGTTCTTTTCCGGATCAGGGTCGCCCATCTTAGCGGCAACCGTGATCTCTTTGGAGAACTTGGAAAACAGTTTCGAGCGCAGCTTGTCCTGACGCCCTTTACGGTGCTGAATATTTGCCCATTTTGAGTGGCCGGCCATAGGGCTGTCTCCGCTGTTGGTTGTGTGCTTTGGGCTGTTCTAACGGGGCGGCGAGTGCTCCGCAAGCCAACCGCGATAGCGCACCAAAAAGCCTGCAATCGGGATGTGGAGCTCTACATCGAAATTAAAGCGCCCTTGCTGCACATCTTCGCGCACTTTGCTGCGCGGCAATGCCCACTTTGGCAGAGCAATTCCCAAGAACCAGCCGCGTTGCACCTGCAAGCTGAGATGGGTGTGATCCCCGCGCAATCCAAGCTCGAACGTGAACGCACCAAACCGCTCATACAGCGTATTTGGACTGGATGGACTGAGTACAGAACGAAAGATCTTCCCTGCAAAATTACGCGTCCAAACTTCTGATGCGCCGCGTCGCTCCATGGAAACGCGCACCGCAACATCCTTTGCCGCCGCTGGAAACCCAAAGGGAATCGCCACAAGTCGCGACAGCCAAGAGGTGCCGCGAACCACCTCTGCACGCCCTTCAAACTCAGACAGATCCCAAACATCATGCAGTGCTCTCCACGGCTGCGGCATCTGCCCCCAGCGCGCGCCCAAAGCTTGCTCAAACAAGCGCGGTGCCGGTAGGCCACTATGCGTCGTTTCAACACCGATCTCATGCAAAGCCTCACAAAGAGCGGCGAGCGACAACTCCGACACCGCAGGCCGCGCCCCTGATTTCAGAGCACCTGCTGCCAATGCATTCACCGCGACAAGACCCGGAATCGCAGGAATTTTCGGGCCGACGCCTGCCGCCGCGAGACAGGTGAAAACTCGCTCAACAGCCTGCCCATCTACGCGCCCTTGCACGCTTACGCGCATGCCCCCCAGATCACTACCAAATGGCTCAAGCCGCTTCGCAACCCAGTGCATTGGCTTCAAGAGGTTCAGCAGATCTGGGATCAAACGCTTGCGCCGAAGCAAACTGAGCGCCTGCAATCCGCGATGCATAATCCCCAATTCCAACCCCGCACGAAAGTGCACCGAGCGGGCGTTAAAGGCGTTGGGAAACAAAACCAAATCGGGCGCTCCGATAAAACTTGCCAGACGCTTTATATCAGGCGCAATTTCAACCATGCGCGTGTGCGACCAGCCCACGGTATCGCGCCAAGCGTTGCCGCGCCACACCTGCATTGGCGCTCCAACTTGCCCCAAGATTGCTGCCATCACAGAGCGCCCACGCGGCGCGCGATTTCCTGGGCAAATGACCGTATCAATAAACTCGATCTGCGCGATATCCTTGCCAAGCGCCTTTGCCGCCGCAGAGGACAAGGCTGGAACCGAAGACACACCAGACAACACGCAAACGTCGGTTTCTTTGGCAAGGTGATCAAGCTCGGTGATCCCTTTGGTGAACGCGCCATCATCGCTTAGATCAAGATAATGCGCGTTGCTCGCAATAGCGGCACGCGCCACGCGGTAGGCATCGCTGCGATACCCCTGAAATGGCCCAGCCGCATCGACCACAACCTCAACGTTAAGGGCCTTTAAGCGCGCACTTAGATCTGATGCACCGCTCTCGATTTGGACCCATTCGCACCCAAGCTCTTGCGCCAACGCTTGCGCTGGCTCTGTGCGCCGCCCAGCAATCACAACGTGATGATTTTGCCCGAGAAGCAGTCGCGTCAGATGGCCTCCAAAAACACCATACCCGCCAAGAACAAGCACTTTCATTGCAGCAACCGTTTTTGCACTTCGGGGTCCGGCAAGGCACAAAGATCGCCCGTGCCAAAAACACGGTAACGATTGCGCGCTAGTCTTGCATAGATCCACGCCTGAAACCCACGCGGCATGATGCGCAAAACCGCCAACATGCGCCAAACGCCCCCAAGCTGTTGAGCGACGCGGATCATGCCATCTATCTCACCGAAGGCTCTGCCATCCGACAGATAAAGCCACGACGTCGGATCATTTGGATCCATGCCGAAATGGCGCAGCAGCGCAGAGCCTAGCTCAGATTGCATCGGGATAATCCGAAACTGTTGTGCTTTATCTGCATGAGCTATCCAGCGCGCACCTTTCGCGCAAAGTCCGCATTTCGCGTCCATGACAGTGATGTGTCCCGTATCTTCAAACGCAGGCACGCTGTCATCGAAACGCCATGGAAACAGCGAAGAAGCATCTTGTCTCATGCGATTCAACTTAGGCGCTTTGGCAGGCGACGCATAGAGGCAGAGTGTCCCAGCCTCACCCTGATCCGACGCAAACAAGGTTGCATGTCAACAAGATATGCGGTGAAGCTAACCTGAACTTGAAAGGCCTCTTATGACGCAAGATCAAATCATCATTTTCGCCCTCTTTGGCAGCGTTTTTGCGCTCTTGCTTTGGGGGCGGTTTCGCTATGATCTGGTTGCGTTTTCCGCACTTATGGTGGGTGTCTTACTTGGCGTGGTCGAGGGCAAGAACGCCTTTGCAGGCTTTGGCCATCCCGCCACGCTTGTGGTCGCTTTGGTGCTGGTCGTGTCTGCCGGACTGGTACGCTCGGGCGCGGTGTTTTTGATCACGCGCACGCTTGTGGACAGCTCGCGTAATCTGGGGGGTCACATCGCGCTTATGGGTGGCATTGGCGGAGTTTTGTCTGCCTTCATGAACAATGTGGCCGCCCTTGCCTTGCTGATGCCTGTCGATATTCAAACCGCTCGCAAAGCTGGGCGCGCGCCGGGGCTATCACTTATGCCGCTCAGCTTTGCTACGATCCTTGGCGGCATGGTCACGCTGATTGGCACGCCTCCGAACATCATTATCGCCGCCATCCGCGAAGAGCAGCTTGGTGCGCCGTTCAAGATGTTTGATTTCGCCCCCGTCGGCGGTGTTGCGGCGATTGCGGGGCTTGCCTTTGTTGCCCTGATTGGCTGGCGCTTCATTCCAGCGCGCGGCGATGCGGGCGGCGCTGGCGATGATATGTCTGACTACATTGCCGAGCTGACCGTTCCCTCAGACAGTAAATTGATTGGCCAGCGGTTTTCTGAAATCGAAGAGGACGCAGAAAAAGCCGATGTCGCACTAATCGGCCTTATCCGCGATGGGAAACGGCGCTATGGTCGAGCCCGCAATTCAGAGCTGAAAGCTGGCGATACGCTGGTGCTCGAGGCCTCTCCGGATGCTTTGGACGAGTTTCGCGCTGCGCTTTCGCTCGCGTTTTCCGACGAAAAGCGCGAACAACATCTTAAGGCTGCGGGCGAAGGCGTTGACGTGATCGAAGTGGTCGTCACGGAAAACTCCCGCCTTGCAGGCAAAACCGCGCAAAGCATTGGCCTTGCATGGCGCCAGCGCACGGTGCTTATGGGGATTTCGCGCCAAGGCAAAGCGATCCGCGATCATGTGCGCAAAACCGAAGCGCGCGCGGGTGATATCTTGCTGTTGCTCGTGCCCAAAGATCGCGGCGCGGATGTGACCGAATGGCTTGGATGCCTACCACTTGCCGAGCGCGGTTTGGCGGTGACCCAAGACAGCAAAGTTTGGCTTGCGATTGGACTGTTCGCCGCAGCGGTTCTCGCGGCAAGCATTGGTTTGGTCTATCTGCCCATCGCGCTTGGCTGTGTGGTCGTAGCTTATGTGCTGGCCAAGATCGTGCCTTTGTCCGAGCTTTACACGCATATCGAATGGCCCGTTGTTGTGCTGCTTGGCTCGATGATTCCGCTGGGCGCAGCCTTGCAAGACGCGGGCGGCACCGAGCTGATCGCAGGCGCGTTGGTTGGATTGACCGAAGGACTGCCTGCTTGGGCGATCCTGACGGTGTTGATGATTGTCACGATGACGCTTTCGGATGTGCTCAACAACACCGCAACCACCATCGTGGCGGCCCCCGTTGGCATTCAAATGGCGCAGTCTTTGAATGTCTCGCCGGATCCGTTCCTGATGGCGGTCGCGATTGCTGCGTCTGCGGCCTTCCTCACGCCGATTGGGCATAAGAACAACACGTTGATCCTTGGACCTGGGGGCTATCAGTTTGGCGATTACTGGCGCATTGGCTTGCCGCTGGAAGTGATCATCGTTGCGGTGTCCATCCCTGCCATTCTGGTCTTTTGGCCGCTTTAAGTCAGCAAAGCTTTAATGACCTGGCCTAACCTTGATCCTGCGCTGACTGGTGCCGGTGTTTCAAGGATGAGCGACTTTTGCGTAGAAACCGCATGTCCGAACGGTGCAACAAGTGTGCCGCGCTTTAAGTCTGCTTCAACAAGGCAGGCGTGACCCATCATGACACCTGCGCCACCGCGCGCGGCTTCAAGCGCAAGACTATAGAGCGAAAACCGTGCGGAAACGTTAACTTGCGGCTCAAGCTGGCCGTAGCTGGCCAACCAATCAGACCAATCGTTTTCCCACGTCGCATCAACGATCATTGGGCATTGCATCAACGATTCAAGATCAAAAATGGCGTCCGCGCGTTCTGGAGAACAGACTGGAAAGATCTCATCTTGCGCGACAACAATCTGATTGTCCCCTTGCGACGGCCGCGCGAAAAACAAGCTGACATCGAACACTTCTCTCGACAGGTTCGGCGCATGCTCAAGCGCGGAAATTGAAACCATCTGATTGGGAAATCGTGCGCGCACGCCCTGCAAGCGCGGCGAAAGCCAAAGCTGGGCGATTGACGGCAAAGCGGCGATGTTAATCGGTGCATCCGGCGCATTGGCACGCAAGCTGTGCAGCGCACTGCCCAGCGCATCAAATGCGCTCGAAAACTCACCTGCAACCTGCGCGCCCAATGCGGTTAGCATGACACCTTGGCTGCGGCGCTCAAAAAGCGGTGCATCGATCCAGTCTTCCAGCGCTTTGACCTGCTGCGATACTGCGCCAGCCGTGACAGATAATTCTTCCGCCGCCGCTGCAAACCCACCAAGACGCGCAGCCGTTTCAAAACAGCGCATCGCGTTCAGATGCGGGCCTCTGGGACGGGGTGGATGAACGGACATTCGCTTAGCCTTAGATTTTCTATGCCTAATTTTAGAAAATCTGATTTGCGCAAGGAACTCAAGTCCCATCTATTTCAATCAACACACAGGAGTTCAAAATGCTAGAAAACCGAAACTGGGTCCCAGCTGATTGTGAGGCGCGCGTTAGCGCCATTGCGAGCGCGACTGCCAAGCGCAGCACGGCTGAAAACAACGCGCGGCTTGATGCGTTGATCGCGCAGAATCGCGATATCCACGAGCGTGATTGCTTTAATCTGAACCCTGCGACCAACGTGATGAACCCGCGCGCGGAGGCGATGCTGGCCTCTGGCCTTGGCTCGCGCCCCTCGCTTGGCTATCCGGGTGACAAATACGAGATGGGCCTTGAAGCGATTGAAGAGATCGAAGTCATTGCCGCAGAGCTTTGCGCGCAGGTCTTTGATTCAAAGTTCGCTGAAATTCGCGTGCCCTCTGGCGCGATTGCCAATCTCTATTGCTTCATGGCGACCTGTCAGCCGGGCGATACGATCATCGCGCCGCCTGCTTCTATCGGCGGGCATGTGACGCATCACCTCGGCGGATGCGCGGGGCTGTTCGGCTTGAAAACCGTGTCTGCTCCTGTGAACCGCGACGGCTATACCCTTGATATCGATGGGCTTCGCAAGTTGGCGCAAGAGGTGAAACCAAAGCTGATCACGGTTGGCAGCAGCCTTAATCTCCAAGAACACCCTGTCGCCGAGGTGCGTATGATCGCCGATGACGTGGGTGCCAAAGTTCTGTTCGACGCGGCGCATCAATGCGGGATCATTGCGGGCAAATCGTGGAAAAACCCACTGGCCGAGGGCGCGCATCTGATGAGCATGAGCACCTACAAAAGCCTTGGCGGGCCCGCCTCTGGCTTGATCGTGAGCAATGACGCTGCGCTGATGCAACGCATCGATGCGATTGCTTTTCCGGGGATGACCGCGAATTTCGATGCGGCGAAATCGGCAGCGCTCGCGGTGAGCATGTGTGACTGGATCGATCACGGAGCAGCCTATAGCGCTGAGATGATCGCCGCCGCGCAAGCACTGGCAGAGGCACTGGCGCGCGAAGGGATACCTGTCTTCAAGACTTCGAATGGCTTTACCGCCTCGCATCAATTCGCGGTAGAGGCCGCTTCATTCGGCGGCGGGCAAGCCGCGTCAAAAACCCTGCGCAAAGCAGGTTTTCTGGCTTGCGGCATTGGATTGCCAATTGCTCAGGTGGCGGGCGATATGAATGGCTTGCGCATCGGCACGCCAGAACTGGTGCGCTGGGGCGTCACTTCGGATCACGCTGGTGAGCTTGCGACATTGATCGCAAAAGCTCTGCGCGCAAACGCGCCAGAGGAGATGGCAAGCGAGGTAAGCACGCTGCGCGCATCCTTTGACAAACTGCACTATGTAACGCTTTAAAGCAGCTTGCTAAACGCCTGCGCTTCATGGGCTTTTACGCTCGTGCGCGCACTGGCAAAAAGCGGGGTGTGTTCAAGCTCTGGGAACATCGAAAGCAGCTCATCGCGCGCGGCGTGATCAAGCGCATCGATGTTCTCTTTGCTTGGATGATAGCTCTCGGACCAGCAGCCTTCCGCCATGATGATCTCGTGTTCATCAAACAGCAGGTGCACATAGGTGATTTCATTACATTTGATCTGGCGAATACTGCGATCATTCACAAGCATCTTTGCCGCTGCGAGAACTTCGGTCTCACCGCAGAGCAGATCGGACTGCCAGCCCTGTAACAACATGCGATGTTGCGGTGAAACCAGCAGATCACGGGTATTTCCAAGCATGCCCTTCAGGATCAGCACAGGGGCGAGATGCCCTTTGCCAGCCACTGTTCTAGAGCCAACCCAGCGCACTGTTTGCAGACCATTATCGCGCGTGATCACTTGATCGCCGGGTTTGATGTCGCCGATCATCCGTTGGCCAGTAGCGGCGGTGATCAGGGTCGTGCGCTCAAAGCAAACGACGTTGGTGTTGTCAAAGGTTAGATCGGTTGCTGCGATGCCCGTCAGCTCAAGGCTGCCGCCAATCGCAGTGTTGTCGCCAAAGCTTCCGATGGATTGGTTCAAAACGCCATCATCAAGGAAGTCGTTCCGCAGCTCGGTGAGATCGGTATAGAAATCGCTTAGGTCAACGAAATCATTGTTGGTCTGATCGCCGTCGGTGATCGAGCCAGTGTTGCCTGCGTTGAAATCGGTGATCGTATCAACGCCGTCACCGGAGTTGAACACATAAGTATCGTCCCCATCGCCGCCCGTAAGGCTATCTGCGCCAGTGCCGCCGATAAGCGTGTCATCGCCGCCATTGCCGGTGATTGTATCTGACCCTGCACCGCCATCGATGCTATCATCGCCCTCTACGCCAAACGGGATGCCCGTCACGGAATAGCCTGCCTCTGGCGGCAAACCGAGCATAGGTGATGTCAAAAGGTTCTGCGTGGCGCCCCCTGTATCGGGGCCGCTGACCGTGGCAGATAGCACATCGCCGCCTCTGTTTTCCCAATAGCGGATTTGAACGGTGTAGGTTTCATTTGGATCAAGAACCACGTCTCCAAAGCGTGTTGTCGCCCCTTGGTGGAAGTCGTTGTTCATATAGTTGAGCGTGCCGCCCGTCTGATTTGCGAAATTCAACGGATTGCCAGTGCTATCAATAATCTGAAGCGTCGAGCCATCATCCGAGCGCGTCGCAAAACGGTATGTGCCGCCCAAAACTGTGTTGATCGTGCTGGTGTAGATAACACCGAAATCTTCGGGGTTGCCCGTCGTGCCGCGCACCGTGTTGGTCAGCCCACCTTCGTTAAAGTCGGTGACATAACCCGCAGCGGTGCGCGTGCTTCCAGCGGTTTCAATATCAAAAGCTTGCCCAGCCGCACTCGAGAAGTTGCGATCATAGGTTTCGTAGTGCCAAGCGCCAGGGACAGGACCATCGCCCGCAAGAATGTCATTGCTGCCCGCGCCGGTAAGCGTATCGTCGCCATGGCCACCGCTCAGCGTGTCTGTGCCAGAGGTTCCGGTAAACGTTTGATCGTCTTGCGTTGCAGGGTTTGTGTTTGAATTCGTGACCATAACAAAGCCTAAATTTTGATACCAAGTTTCTTCATATTCAATAAATGTGCATGAATTTGGACATTTACGAGACCCTGCACTATAGAGAGCGTCTTATTCTAAGGGGAAATTCCTAAGCTGTTTTGCTATTTTGCGCAACTCGCCCAAAAATCAGACAACAAAAGAAACCATCCAAAGCCGCGACAAAAAGGCAGCAGCGCTTGCGTGATCTGCCCGTCATGTTAGGGACAGAGTCATGAAAACACTTTTCCTCGGCGACGTGATGGGCCGCGCTGGCAGGCGTGCGATCACAGACAGACTTCCTAAGCTGCGCGAAGATCTTCGCGCGGATTTTGTGGTGGTTAATGGTGAAAATGCATCGAATGGAATGGGGCTAAATGCCGAACATTCCAAGGATATTTTCGCAGCAGGCGCGGATTGCATCACCCTTGGCGATCATGCGTTTGATCAGCGCGATATGATGCAACACATCGAAAAAGACCCCCGTATTCTGCGCCCTTTGAACTTTGCCAAGACCGCGCCGGGGCGCGGACACAAGCTGTTCACAGCGCGCGGTGGTCAAAAAGTGTTGGTGCTGCAAGTGCTGGGTCAAGTCTTTATGAAGCGCGCTTTTGATGATCCATTTTCCGCCGTCGACGCCGTCTTGCGCGCGCACCCGCTGGGTGGCCTTGCGCAGATGATTCTTGTTGATGTGCACTGCGAAGCGACATCGGAAAAGATGGGCATGGGGCATTATTGCGATGGCCGCGCCTCTATTGTGGTGGGCACACACACCCATGTGCCAACCGCAGATGCGCAGATTTTGCCGGGCGGCACCGCGTTTCAGAGCGATGCAGGCATGTGCGGCGATTACAATTCGGTGATTGGCATGGAGAAAGAGGAACCCATGCGCCGCTTTGTGACCGGTATGAGCAAATCCCGTTTCACCCCCGCAAACGGCGAAGCAACGCTGTCAGGTCTGTTCGTTGTCACGGATGATCGAACCGGCAAAGCCACCTCTGTGCAGATGATCCGAGCCGGTGGCCGCCTCGCGCAAAGCGGCGTTTAAACAGCGGTGAAGCAAAACGCCTCTCTTTTCGCGATCCTGTTGCTTTTGGGCGCAGGTTGGGGTGTGACCATGCCCCTGACCAAGATAACAGTCGGGGCGGGCTATCAATATTTCGGGCTGATCTTTTGGCAATTCGCGATTGCCGTTCTGATCATGGGCGCTGCTTTGATGATCCGCGCCAAGCTGCGCACGCCAACACGGCCACAATTCTATTTTGCCTGCCTTATCGCGTTGATTGGCACGCTACTGCCCAATTCCGCAAGTTACCAAGCAGCGGTACATTTGCCGAGCGGGGTGATCTCAATTCTCCTCTCGCTCATCCCGATGATCGCCTTTCCCATCGCGCTGGCGCTTGGCAATGATCACTTTTCGCTGCGCAAATTGATTGGCCTTTCGATCGGCTTTGCCGCCGTTGCGTTGATTGTCATAAACGGGTCGAGTTTTGCTGGCGAGGTGTCGCTCTGGTGGATCGCTGTCGCGTTGATCGCGCCCAGTTTTTACGCGTTCGAGGGCAATATCGTCGCAAAATGGGGCACGTATGGCTTTGATCCTGTGGAAACCTTGTTCTGGTCTTCTGTGGTGGGCCTACTGCCTGCACTGGCATTGGCGCTGGCCTCGGATCAATTCATTCCAGTGCCAAAAACATGGGGCACGCCGGAATATGCGTTCTTGATCATCTCGATTGCGCATGCGGTGGTTTATGCGGGCTACGTCTGGCTTGTGGGCCGCGCAGGGCCTGTGTTTGCGGCGCAGGTGAGTTATTTGGTAACCCTATTCGGAATAGGCTGGGCCATGCTTTTGCTGCGCGAAAGCTACGCAGGCGGGATTTGGCTGGCTTTGGTTCTGATGCTGTGTGGTTTGTTCTTGGTGCAGCCGCGCGTGAGCGATAAAGAGGCGAAGAGCGCATGACAGGTTTTGAGCTGACAGAGACGCAAAGCGCCATCGCTGCACTGCTGACGGTTTTGGGCATGTTCGTTTTGTTTGTGCGCGAGAGTTATCCCACCGAAGTTGTCGCCATCGCCGGTGTCGCTTTTCTGCTGATCCTTGGGGTTTTGCCCTATGACAACGCGCTGAGCGTGCTGTCCAACCCTGCCCCTTGGACGATTGCCGCGATGTTTATCGTTATGGGGGCCTTGGTGCGCACCGGCGCTTTAGAGGCGTTCACCAAACTTGCGGACAAACAGGCCAAGACCCGCCCGAAGGTGGCGATTGCGATGCTTTTGGCCTTTGTCATTGTCGCGTCGGCCTTTGTGTCCAACACGCCTGTTGTGGTGGTGATGATCCCTGTCTTTGTGCAGCTCTCACGCACGCTGGGCACCAAGGCGTCTAAGTTGTTGATCCCTTTGAGTTATGCCGCGATTCTTGGGGGCACGTTGACGCTGATCGGCACCTCGACCAATTTGCTGGTTGACGGGGTTGCGCGCGCAAATGGCATGGAGGCGTTTTCCATCTTCGAGGTCACCCCACTTGGCATTGTGCTGATCGCTTGGGGCATGCTCTATCTGCGTTACATCGGCCCGTACTTGCTGCCGGATCGCGACAGTATGGCGAGCCTGCTGAGCGACAAAAGCCAGATGAAATTCTTCGCAGAGGCGGTGATCCCACCAGAGAGCAACCTCATTGGCCGCGAGGTCATGGGCGTGCAGCTGTTCAAGCGCGAAGGGGTGCGTTTAATCGATGTGGTGCGCGGGGATCTGTCCTTGCGGCGCAATCTGAAAGAGGTGAGCCTGCAAGTCGGGGACCGCGTGGTTCTGCGCAGCCGGATTTCCGAGCTGCTTAGCCTGCAAGCCACCAAAGAGCTCAAGCGCATCGATCAGGTCTCTGCCGTGGAAACGCACACGGTTGAAGTGTTGATTACCCCGGGCTGCAAAATGGTGGGCCGCACGCTGGGCGCTTTGCGCCTGCGCCGCCGGTTTGGGGTGTATCCGCTGGCGGTGCATCGGCGGAACCAAAATATCAGCGGTCAGCTGGATGATGTGCTGGTGCGCGTCGGTGACACCCTGCTTTTGGAAGGCTCACCTGCCGATATTTCCCGCCTTGCGAGCGAAATGGACCTCGTGGATGTGTCCGCCCCTTCAGAGCGCGCGTACCGCCGCAGCCACGCCCCTGTCGCATTGCTCGCCCTTGTTGGGTTGGTGGCGCTCGCCGGCTTTGGCATCGCACCGATCTTTTATCTCGCCATTATCGCGGTCGCGCTGGTGCTCATCGCGCGTTGCATCGATGCGGATGAAGCGTTTTCTTTCGTCGATGGACGCTTGCTGACATTGATTTTCGCGATGTTGGCGATTGGTGCGGCGCTGGAAAGCTCGGGCGCAGTGGCTTTGATCGTGCAAAGCGCCGCTCCTTACATGTCAATCCTGCCGCCTTTCTTGCTGGTTTGGGCGATCTATTTGCTGACATCCGTGCTAACAGAGCTGGTGTCCAACAACGCCGTCGCCGTCGTCGTCACCCCCATCGCGATTGGCTTGGCCGATGCTTTGGGCATTGATGCGCGGCCCTTGGTGGTTGCGGTGATGGTTGCAGCATCCGCCAGTTTTGCCACGCCCATTGGCTATCAAACCAACATGCTGGTCTATGGCCCTGGCGGGTATAGGTTCACCGATTTCATGCGTGTCGGGATACCGCTGAACCTGAGCATCGGGCTTTTGGCATCGGCTTTGATCCCCCTGATCTGGCCGCTGTAAAGCTGGAGAGTAAGGATGAGTTTAAGGGCAAGATGAAGCGTTTAGCGCGGCGTTATGATGCCAGCCTCTGTGACAATCAGATCAAGAGGTTGATCCGTCTCTTCTAGCGGGAGGGTGGCTTGTTCTTGGCCTGCAAAGGCGAAGCCGATGGCAAGCGTGGCGCGGCGCGCGCGCAGGCGCTCGAGCGTGCGATCATAAAAGCCACCCCCATAGCCAAGCCGCCCGCCCCTGCGATCGAAGGCCACAAGAGGAACGATGACGATTTCAGGCTCGATCCACTCACCGAACTCGGGGATTTGCGCGCCGAACGCGCCGTCAATCATTGCGCAGTCCGGCGTCCATTCGCGAAACTCCAGCGGGGTGGCAGCGGCTTGTATCACCGGCATGCCAACAGGCCCATAGGCGGCGGCCTCAGCCATGGCGGGCAGCGGGTCTATTTCGGTGCGCATTGGCGCGTAACCCGCAATAGGCACCCCGCGATAGCCCGCAAGCACTTCGCTAAGGGAGCTTGATTGCCCGCCGCGCGCGCCGTCAAAAGCGTGTTTGCGCGCCGCAAACGCCGCTTTACGCGCTGCCGCTTTTATTGCGCTGAGATCATTCATAAGAGCACCATTGCCGCGAGGCCGAGAAAGGCGAAAAAGCCGACAACATCCGTCACCGTTGTCACAAAGGCGCCAGAGGCAAGCGCCGGATCAATGCCGACCCGCTCGAGCATCACTGGAATCGCCGTGCCCGCAAGTCCCGCGACAACCATGTTGATCACCATCGCCGCTGCGATCACATAACCAAGCGCGGGCGAGCCGAACCAGACAAGCCCAACGACGCCCATAATCACCGCGAAGACCGCTCCGTTGATCAAGCCCACAAGCACTTCGCGCCGGATCACGCGCCACATGTTCGAGCCTGTCAGGTCCTTCGTTGCAATCGCGCGCACAGCCACTGTTAAAGATTGTGTGCCTGCGTTGCCGCCCATAGAGGCAACGATCGGCATCAAGACCGCCAGCGCCACGATTTGCGTGATCGCCGCCTCGAACCGCGCGATCACCAAGGACGCCGCGATGGCCGTTACAAGGTTAACCGCAAGCCAAGGCAAGCGCTGCCGTGTCGTGCTGATCACACGGTCCGAAAGCGAGCCATCCCCAACACCCGCAAGGCGCAAAATGTCCTCTTCATGTTCTTCGTCCAGCACGATCATCGCATCATCAATGGTGATCACACCCACAAGGCGCTCATCCTCGTCCACTACCGGGGCGGAAATCAGGTGGTACTGATTGAAGGCATAAGCCACCTCGCCTTCGCTCTGCATCGCGGGGATCACCTGAAACACGCTCTCGATGATCTCCCACAAGAGCACATCGCGTTTAGAGCCCATCAGCTTGCCAAGCGTCACATTCGCCACGGGTTTGTGGCGCGGATCGACCAAAGTGACGTGATAAAACTGCTCTGGCAACACCTCTTGCGCGCGCAGATAATCGATGGCCTCCCCAACGGTCCAGTGCTCGGGCGCCATCACCACTTCGCGCTGCATCAAGCGGCCTGCCGATTTTTCGGGATAGGTCAGCGATTGCTCGACCGCGACGCGGTCCGTGTCGTCAAGCACATCGAGAATGACGTCTTGCTGCGACGCCGCCATGTCCTCGATCAGATCGACAACATCATCGCTTTCCAGCTCGCGCACCGCATCCGCAAGGACTTCGGGGCGCAAAATAGCGATCACTTCGTCGCGAATGCTCTCATCCAGCTCTGAGAGGATCTCGCCGTCAAACTCGCGGTCATAAAGATGGATCAGCTTGCGCCGCTCGCTGCTGCTGATCTGCTCTAAAAGATCTGCAATATCAGCGGGGTGCATCGGATCCATGAGAGAGCTCAGCATGCCCTGATCGCCGCGATCCACAGCCGCCAGCACATTCGCCACATCGGTGCGTTCCAGCTTGTAACTGCCGTGCTCCGCCTCTGAACGGCTGTCTGCGCGCGCGTCGGGAATCAAATCAGTGTCATTCATGTCGGGGCCTTTGTGATCAAAACGGCGACGTTAAGGGCAAGTTTACGCAACTGCGCTCTAAAGCAACAGTGAGTCGCGTAAATATCCGGTTTCGAGCGGGCACATTTCTGCTAATGAGGCGGTATGAGTGAAAAGCAGATCATTTCAGGCGATCTTTTGCTCTTTGACGGCGATCCTTTTGCGGCGCCTGTTGAAGAGGTGGTAACGATCCAAAGTGATGGCGCTTTGCTGATCGAGGATGGTCTGATCACGGGGCGCGGCGCGCGTGCGGAGCTGTGCGAGGCGCACCGCGAGGCCGTGCATCACGCGCATCCGGGCAAGTTGATCTGCCCTGGCTTCATCGATGCGCATGTGCATTATCCACAAACCGCGATGATCGCATCTTGGGGCAAACGGCTGATTGATTGGCTCAACACCTACACATTTCCCGAAGAAATGCGTTTTGAGGACCCCGCCTATGCGCGTGAAATTGCGGCGCGTTATCTTGATCTGGCAGCGGCTCACGGCACAACGTCGATGGCGAGTTTCTGCACGATCCACCCGACCTCTGTTGAAGCCTTGTTTGCGGAAGCACTGGCGCGCGGGCAACGCGTTGTCGCAGGCAAAACCTGTATGGATCGCAATGCGCCAGAAGGGCTGCGCGACACGGCGCAAAGCGCTTATGATGACAGCAAAGCCCTGCTAGAGAAATGGCATGGCACAGATCGGTTGTCCTATGCAATCACGCCTCGTTTTTCGCCCACATCGATGCCCGAGCAGCTCGAAGCCATGGGCGCGCTTTGGGCCGAGTATCCCGATTGTTTGATGCAAACGCATCTCAGCGAGCAGGTCGATGAAATCGCTTGGGTGAAAGAGCTCTTCCCCGATGCGCGGGATTATTTGGACACCTATGAGCGCTATGGTCTGCTCGGCGCGCGCGGGGTCTATGGCCATGCGATCCATCTAGAGCCACGCGAGATTGACCAATTGACAGAGCACAGCGCCGCGCTTGTGCATTGCCCGACGTCCAACGCTTTTATCGGCTCTGGACTGTTTCAAATGGCCTCTGTGAAAGCACGCGGTCTGAGCGTCGGACTGGCTACAGACACAGGTGGCGGCTCGAGCTTTTCGATGCTGCGCACAATGGCCGCTGCCTATGAAATTGCGCAGCTCGGCGGCACTGTTCTGCACGCGGGTCAGCTTTTGTGGCTGGGGACCAAAGGCTCTGCAAAAGCCCTGCACCTTGCGGATAAGATCGGCGCGCTGGATGTGGGGATGGAGGCGGATATCACAGTGCTTGATCTCGCCTCAACCCCTGCAATTTCGCAGCGCTTCGACAACGCAGCGCATGCTTGGGATCAGGTATTTCCGACAATTATAATGGGCGATGACCGCGCCATTGCTGATGTTTGGATTGGTGGGCGGCGCATTGCTGCGTAAGGTGCGTGATGTCACGCACCCTCGCCATTTAGCAGCCCGGCTTGCCCAGAACCATCACCCAATAGCCATCCTTTTGCGCCATGCCAAACTGCGTGGCATTGCCGTTGAGCAGGTTTTTGCGGTGTCCTTCAGATCTCTGCCATCCCGCCAGCGCTTGCAGCGCACCTTGCTGGCCTTGAGCGATATTCTCGGCGACAAAGCAGAAACCATAGCCCTGCGCCTTGACGCGATCGCCAACGCTAGAGCCATCGCGCCCCGTATGACTGAAATATCCCTGCGCGCTCATGTCGTTGGCATGGACCTGCGCCGCGCGGGCCAAACGCGCATCCGCGCTCAAGGCCGCTTGCCCATTTGCTTGGCGATAGGCATTCACATCAGGCGCAATGCTAGCGCTTAACTCGCCCGCAGGCTCGGCAATCGCAGCCGCGCCGCGCGGCGGAACAACCGCGCCGGATCGCACACAGCCTGCGCAAAGCGCAAGGACACTCAGGCCCAAAAGTATCGTCTTCATCCCAGTGCCTTCCGTCATTTTATCCTTGTGCCAAGGCCGCAGCCAATGCGTTCTGGCGCGCAATGGTTTTGGGCAAATCGATCGACGTCACTTGACCCGAGGCGACGACCTGCCGTCCTTCAATGAACAGATCGCGCACCTGTGTTGGCCCAGCCAGCAATAGCGCAGCCTTGTCCCAATTGCCTGCCGCCTCGATGCCGCGCATGTCCCAGATCGCC
>CAYQZI010000040.1:17684-20160 GCA_964421835.1 uncultured Planktotalea sp. | reverse complement strand
GGCCTGTTCGACTTTGAGCAGGCCCATGAGCATCCGATGTGGGCCAAAGAACTGTACGGCTTTGCAGATCACGTCCCTGAAACCGAAGAATATGGTGTGGCGTCATTCGTGTATCGGGCGCGGCAGCCCTTCATTCCAGAGAAGATCTTGGAAGTGCTGAACGGGGATCTGCCCGGCGTCATCCGTGCCAAGGGGCACTTTTGGATCGCGACGCGGCCCGAATGGGTGGCGGAATTCTCGCTTGCCGGATCGTTGTCTAGCGTCAAACCGCTAGGAACATGGTGGGCGACCGTGCCCAAAGACCGTTGGCCCGAAGATGCAACTGCGCAGAAATACATGATGGAACATTGGCAAGAGCCTTGGGGGGATCGCCGTCAAGAGCTGGTGTTTATCGGGGCAGGCATTGACTGGACCGCGATCAAAGCAAAGCTAGATGCTTGCCTTTTGCCCGAGTCGATCGCGACGTCTGTCGATGCCTTGACAGATTTAGAAGACCCGTTCCCATTGTGGCGACGGGCAGAAGCCGCAGCATGACTGGCAAACTTGGTGAAGCGCCGCCCAAAAGTCTGAGCCTTGATAAGGCGCTCGCAATGCTGCACCGCCCTGAAACCGAAACGCTCGCGCGTGACAAATGTGCGATCTCACACCAACACCCGTCCAACTGAACAAGGAACACCCACATGTCATTTATGACACGGCTCGCTGCAGCCGCTTTGCTTTCGTTTTCAACTGCCCTGCCTGCCTTTGCGCAAGAGGGCTCGTTCAACATCTCTGTCACCTTTGGCCCGACGGCCGAAGTGCCGGACCCGCGCGCGGGCTACAATGGTTGGATGTCAAACCAAACCGGCGTGACAGAGACGCTGATGGGCATCGATTATGACCTAAACCTCTATCCGCGCTTGGCCGAGAGCATTGAGCAAATGGGCCCGACAACATGGCATGTCACGCTGCGCGAAGGTCTGCAATTTCATGACGGCAGCGCGGTAACCGCCCAAGCTGTTGTTGATGCGATCACACCAATTTCCGTTGAAGACGATCCAGCGTATAACGCTCGTGTCGCAGGGGTCTTGGATTTGAAGGGCCTGTCCACAGAGGGCGATCTAACGGTTGTTTTCGAAACCAACAGCCCGAATGCAGCCTTCCAGTGGAGCTTGTCTGATCCAGGCGTCGCGATCTTGGGCGCGCCTTCTGATGCATTCCCGATCAATGCGACAGGCCCCTATGTCTTCCGTGAAGCCATTCCAGAGCAGCTTTACCGCGTTGAGGCCAATACCGGCTATCGCCTTGGCGCACCCGGTTTTGAAGAAGTGCGAGTCGTTGCGTCCCCTGATCCTTCGGCTGCAGCGCTTGCATTTGAAGCTGGTGATGTGGATATGGTCATCAACTACCCCGAGACGGATTTTGAGCGCATCCAAGAAACTGGCGCGCTTGGGTTCACCGCCCCGACGGCGCGGCTTTATTTCTACTCGATGAACACGGCCTCTGGTCCGCTGGCCAACCCTTTGATCCGCCAAGCGGTGTCTTTGGCGATTGACCGCGACGGCATCATTGATGCGGTCCTGTCTGGTGTGGGCGGCGTGCCTGCTGGCACGATCTATCCAGCCGACAAGGGCTGGGCCTCGGACATCCCTGCCACGTATGATCCTGCCCGCGCCGAAGACCTGCTGGCAGAGGCAGGCGCGGTCAAAACAGGCGGTATCTGGATGCTCGACGGCGCTCCGCTTGAGATCGAAATCCTGACCTACTCTTCCCGCGCCGCGCTCCCCCCAACGGCTGAAATCACGCAAGCGTTCTTGCAGCAGATCGGCGTGACTGCGACTGTTAAGGTCGGCGAATACGGGGCCAGCAACGACGCAATGCTAGCCGGCGATGGTGACATGTTCCTGCAGGCTTGGGTGATGTTGCCGCAAGGTGATCCAGCATCGATCCTTGGGTTCTTGCTGGCCAGCGATGGTGGCTCGAACGCGGGTCGCTACAACAACCCTGCGATGGATCAATTGCTGGTCGACGGGCAAACCACCTTTGATCACGACGCGCGTGTGGCGATCTATGACGAAGTGCAGAAAATCATTGCAACCGAAGTGCCGTTGTTGCCCGTGTTCCATGTCAGCCAAGCAAACGTCACTAAGGCTGGCTTGACAGGATATCAGGTTCATCCGACAGAGACGTATTGGATCACCCATGAGACGAAACTGACTGAATGACGATTAAAGCGACTGGCCTGAGCGCGATCCGCTCTGGCCGCACAATTCTTCATTCCACGGATGTGGACATCAAGCCCGGCGAACGCGTCGGGCTTGTTGGTGCGTCAGGGTCCGGCAAGTCGACGCTGGGTCATGCGTTGATTGATGCCCTAAGGGTGCAAGGTACGCGTGTCGCGCATGTGCCGCAAAGCCCTGATGAAGCGCTTGATCCGCTGCGGTCTATGGCGTTTCACTGGCGGGAGGCAGAGCAGGCTTTGGGCAAGGCGCAAGAC
>CAYQZI010000040.1:15402-17584 GCA_964421835.1 uncultured Planktotalea sp. | reverse complement strand
GCCCCCAAAACCCAAGCCGCCAAATCGCTTTGCGCGCATCGCAGTTGGGTGGAATTGCCATGCTGAGGGTCGAGCAAATCTCGGTCAAACGCGGGGCGGCTGTGACCTTGCAGGACGTGTCCTTTTCGCTCGCCCCATCACAAACCCTTGCTGTCGTCGGCGAAAGTGGTGCCGGTAAATCGACCCTAATTAATACCATTCTCGGATTGATCCCTTGCGCTTTAGGTCAACTCACTTGGAACGCAGCGCCTGTGCGCGACTGCCGACCAGCCCTTGTGATGCAAGAACCGCGCAGTGCGTTAAACCCACGGATGTCGCTGCGCCGCTCGGTGATGGAGCCGTTGCGCGGGGCCGGCATTGATCCAGATAAGCTCAACAGGTTGTGCGACGGCTTGGAAATCGCACCTGACATACTGGACCGCCGCCCGACAGAGGTGTCCATCGGGCAAGCACAACGCGCGGGAATTTTACGCGCACTGATCGCCGCCCCGCCATTGGTGTTGTTCGATGAGCCGCTCTCCGCCTTGGACGCAGTGACCCAAAAGCACACGGCGCGCTTGATTGCGCAAATGCAGCGTGAAGAAGGGTTCGCAGCGCTGATCGTCACCCACGATCTGGGCTATGCTGCAGCGCACAGTGATAACATCGCGGTGCTGCGCGCGGGCCGAATTGAAGAAATCACATCGTCGCAAGACTTTGTCCAAGCGCCCCGCACCGCCTATGGCCGACTATTGCGCGATGCGGCTTTTGCGCTTGGTGCATTGGAGAAGGTTGCATGATTCATCTGATCGGGGGACTTCTGTTGCGCGCTGTTGTGGTGCTCACAGGCACGGCCTTGGCGACCTTTGCGTTGCTCTGGCATGCGCCCGGCGATCCAGCTTTAGCGATTGCGATGGCGCGGTTCAATTCAGTCGTGGGCACGGACGTGATCGACCAAGTCCGCGCGGCGGCAGGATTAGAAGCCGGGTTTTGGTCCGCGTTTCAGGCGTGGATCGGGCCGCTGCTCGTTGGCGACTTTGGGCAATCATCTGTCACGGGACGCGACGTCTGGCCAGACTTGGCGACCGCCATTTCCTATACCGTCCCACTGGCGCTGGCTGCGTTGCTTATCGGCTTGGTGCTGTCTATCCCCCTCGCGTTGATTGCAACGCGCCACACAGGTGGTTGGTTGGATCGCGGCGCTGTGGCATTGGCCTCTATCGGCGTGGCGATCCCGGCGTTTTGGTTGGGGCTTTTGCTGATCCTGCTTTTTGCGGTTCAGCTCGGCTGGTTGCCAGCAATGGGCGCGCAAACGACAGCGCATATCATCCTGCCCGCACTGACGCTGGGCTTGGGCGTCGCAGCCTCGCTCACCCGTATCCTGCGCTCAGGCATCTTAGAGGCGCGCGGCCAGCCGTTCTTGCCTGCATTCCGTCGCCGAGGTGTGCAGCAACGTGACATCGAACGCGACCATGTGGCCCCCCATGCAGCGATCCCGTTTGTGACAGTCTTTGGTCTAGAGCTGGCCTTCCTGCTCGAAGGGCTTGTCGTGGTCGAAGTGATCTTTGCTCGCCCGGGTCTTGCCAGCTTCCTTGTCTCTGCCATCGGCGCGCGCGACTTCCCCAAGATCCAAGCCGCAGTGCTGGTCACGGCCGTGGTCTTTGTGATCGTGAACATGGCGATTGACTTGATCTATCGCAGCATCGACCCAAGGATCGGAGAGCATGATGCGTAGTGTCACTATCCTCGCCTTGATCTTTGTATCACTCGCAGTCGTCGGCCCGTTGCTGGCACCCTACGATCCAACGCAAATCGACATCCCAAACCGGCTCAGCGCACCAAATGCTGCGCATTGGCTGGGCACAGACGCACTGGGCCGCGATATCCTGTCACGCTTGCTGTTTGGGGCAAGATGGTCCTTGGGGCTGGCGTTTATGATCTCAGTCTTTGGACTGGTGATTGGCACGGTGATGGGCCTGCTCGCCGCGCAAGGTGGCCAACTGATCGACTGGGCCGTGATGCGCACAACTGACACATTCCTTGCCTTCCCCGAACTTGTCGCCGCTGTTGTTATCGCGGGTGTCTTGGGCGCAGGCACCGGCAGCCTGATCTTTGCGCTGACGGTCACAAGCTGGATGCGTTATGCGCGTGTGGCGCGCGGCATCGGGCTGTCGCTGAAAACGCGCGGTTATGTGGTGCAGGC
>CAYQZI010000040.1:0-15302 GCA_964421835.1 uncultured Planktotalea sp. | reverse complement strand
TGGCCGGGTCTTGCGGTTGTCATTTGCGTGCTTGCGATCAACCTGTCTGGTGATGCATTGCGCGACGCACTTGCAGAGCAGGATCAAAAGGCGTGAGCGATGCTGACAAACCAATGTTGGGAATTGGCCTTCGCGTCCTCTCCGGCGTGCTATTTGCTGGGATGGTGGTCTGTGTCAAAGCCGTCAGCGAAGACGTTCCACTGGGCGAGATTGTCTTTTTTCGATCCGTTTTCGCGCTGATGCCACTTATCGTATTTCTTTGGCTTCGCCACGAATTCCCGCAAGGCTTGGCGACCAAACGACCCATGGGCCACTTTATCCGTGCGAGCTTTGGCGCAGGAGCGATGTTCGCTTCCTTTGCAGCTGTCGCGCGGTTGAATGTGGCCGAGGCAATTCTGATCGCGCAGCTCTCTCCTATCTTGATGTCCATCGCAGCGGTTTGGCTACTAAAGGAACGATTAACTGTCTGGCGCGTCGTCGGACTGGCTTTGGGCTTTGCAGGGGTTGTCGTGATGGTCTGGCCGGAACTAGGCGGCGCCGGCGCGTCGGATGCGCGTCTGATTGGGCTGTTGATGGCGGTTTTGTCTGCCGCATTGACCGCTATTGCCCTCATCATGGTGCGTAGTCTGAACCGAACGGAAAGCCCTGGCGCGATTGCGCTGTACTTCGTGCTTGCCTCAATGATCGGTGCGCTGTTCACGGTGCCACTGGGCTGGATACTGCCAAGCGGATGGACATTGCTGCTGCTTATCGGCGCGGGCCTGTTCGGCGGCTTCGCACATATCGCGATGACCCTCGCGTTCCGCTACACAGAGGCGACGCGGCTTGCGCCCTTCGAATACATCGCATTGCTGTGGCCGCTCCTGGCAGATTTATTAATCTTTCGGCTGCCGCTTTCGACGAGCTTCCTATTGGCGCTGCCTTTGGTCCTGATCGGAGCAGCAGTTGCCGCCGCAGAGAAGAAAAAGCCGACATAAAAATTGGTAATTCGTCAAAAGTGTTTTCAAAGATGCGAATGGGCGGGACTATAGAGACTGCTCATCGTAACCAATGAGATCCGCTGCGACTTTGTCCTTGCGCACCTTTGTCAGAGATTTGTTTAGGTCTTCTACGATCACTTTCGGATCGGTTTCATTGCGTGGGGCGTCGAAAATACTGATGGGTTT
This sequence comes from uncultured Planktotalea sp., assembly GCA_964421835.1. Classification (GTDB taxonomy): domain Bacteria; phylum Pseudomonadota; class Alphaproteobacteria; order Rhodobacterales; family Rhodobacteraceae; genus Planktotalea. The sequence goes on along the minus strand of CAYQZI010000040.1, from coordinate 14,136 downwards.
CATGGTCAGCGTCCAAATCGGGCAGATAACCGTGGGAGACAGATTAGGAGGTTCGTTTAAGTCGATGCGTTTGTATGTCCTCTACAAATAGGGTTTTTCGTAGTGTGCTCGAGGATAGAGCAAGTCGTCTATGGGCCAAAAAAAACGCCGACCTCTCAAATCGGCGCTTTTCGATATTCAATGATTTCAATTTCTTAGAAGGAATTTGAAGGCCAAATTGCCAAAGTGGCTCAGAATTGCCTGTCGTTTCAACAAGCATTACAAGCCATCACCTTAACCACATTTGCTATGTCCACAGCTCCCACAGGTCATGCAGCCCTCAACCATGCGCAGATCATATTGACCACAGCTTGGGCAGGCTTTGCCCCGATTTCCTGGCATGCTGACAACTTGCGCTTTTGGATCGCTTTTTAATCCCATACCCTCCCCTTCGAGGAAACCAATTTGGATCAAATGCTGCTCCAAAACACCGCCAATTGCCGCAAGAATGGACGGAATGTACTTCCCGCCAACCCAAGCGCCACCGCGCGGATCAAAGACCGCTTTCAGCTCTTCCACAACAAAGCTTACATCGCCGCCGCGGCGGAACACAGCTGACATCATCCGTGTCAGCGCAACCGTCCATGCGAAATGCTCCATGTTTTTCGAGTTGATGAACACCTCGAACGGGCGACGACGTCCGCCTTCAATCACATCGTTCACAGTCAAATAAATCGCATGCTCGCTATCAGGCCATTTCAGCTTGTACGTCGCCCCTTCAAGCGCTTGCGGGCGATCCAAAGGCTCAGACATATAAACAACGTCGCCATGGGGGCGCATTGGTTCTGCGTCTGTATTTGCAATGACGTCTGGCGCTTCTTTCTGGTCTTCAGACACACTCAGCACTGAGCCTGTCACGTCATTGGGGCGATAGGTTGTGCACCCTTTGCAGCCAGAATCCCACGCTTCCATGTAGACTTCTTTGAAGTCATCAAACGCGATATCCTCTGGGCAGTTGATCGTCTTGGAAATACTCGAATCAACCCACTTTTGCGCTGCCGCTTGCATACGCACATGATCGAGCGGAGCAAGCGTTTGAGCATTTACAAAGTAGTCTGGCAGCTCTTTGTCGCCAAACTTATCGCGCCACATTTGCACTGCGTAATCAACGACTTCTTCTTCCGTGCGCGATCCGTCTTTCTGCAAAACCTTGCGTGTATAGGCATAAGCAAACACAGGCTCGATCCCCGATGAGACATTACCAGCGTACAGGCTAATCGTGCCAGTAGGGGCAATCGAAGTCAGCAAAGCGTTGCGAATCCCATGCTCGCGGATTGCATCGCGCACATCTTCGTCCATGTCTTGCATCGCGCCACTGGCCAAATAGGCGTCGGCGTCGAACAAAGGGAACGCCCCTTTTTCCTTCGCCAAATCGACTGACGCCAGATATGCGGCGCGCGCGATTGCGTGCAACCATTGATCCGTCTGACGCGCCGCCTCTTCAGAGCCGTAGCGCTGACCGACCATCAAAAGCGCATCGGCAAGCCCCGTGACACCCAATCCGATACGGCGTTTCGCTGCAGCTTCACGCGCTTGCGCCTCAAGCGGAAACTTCGAAGCATCGACCACATTGTCCATCATGCGTACAGCGGTCGCAACTAAGTCGTTCAGGGCGGCCACATCCAAGGTTGCGTCGGCTTCAAAGGGATTCGGAACAAGGCGCGCCAGATTGATGGAGCCAAGCAAACAGGCACCGTAAGGTGGCAAAGGTTGCTCTCCACATGGGTTCGTAGCCGCAATCGTTTCGCAGTATCCAAGGTTGTTCGCTTTGTTGATACGATCGATGAAAATAACGCCAGGCTCAGCGTAGTCATACGTGCCTTGCATGATTTTATCCCACAAATCACGCGCGTTAACAGTGCGATACACCACACCGTCAAAGACCAAATCCCAAGTATCATTCGCTTTCACCGCTTCCATGAACGGATCCGTAATAAGCACAGACACATTAAACATGCGTAAACGCGCGGCGTCAGATTTCGCCGTGATAAAGTCCTCAATATCTGGGTGATCGCAGCGCATCGTAGCCATCATCGCACCACGGCGCGAGCCAGCCGACATAATCGTGCGGCACATTGCATCCCAAACATCCATAAAGCTCAAAGGGCCAGAAGCATCTGCCGCAACACCTTTTACATCGGCACCTTTCGGTCGAATGGTCGAGAAATCATAGCCAATGCCGCCGCCCTGCTGCATCGTCAGCGCTGCTTCTTTCAGCATCTCGAAAATACCGCCCATGGAATCAGGGATCGTGCCCATCACAAAGCAGTTGAACAGCGTCACATTGCGCGCTGTGCCCGCACCGGCCGTAATGCGTCCCGCGGGAAGATATTTGAAATCCTCCAAAGCCGCGTAAAACTGCTCTTCCCAGTGCTCGGGATCTTTTTCCACCTTCGCAAGATCGCGCGCGATGCGACCCCAAGAATCCTCAACAGTTGCGTCAATTGGCGTTCCGTCCGCTTCCTTGAAACGATACTTCATATCCCAAATCTGTTCAGCGATAGGCGCGGCAAAACGGTTCATGTGGCGATTCCCTTGGTGTGCAGATGCTTAACATAGCCTACTAACGATGCGATCAATAGGCGGCAACGAAGATTTAGGGGTCTCGAGAAAATACTACCCCTTGATGTTGCCTATGGTTAACATACCATATGTTGTGTCGATTTGGGAAAAATTCTTTGAACAAGCATATTCACCTTATAAAACTGAGCGTTGGCACAGAATCGGTCGAAGGGCTAGAAAACTGGCAAGCGATGCGCGCTGCTGCGAGCGATGGTCTATGCCGTCACGTCACCCGCATGTGGCCCAAGCGCGAACCCGAGATTATGCTGGGCGGTTCGATTTATTGGGTCATCAAAGGTGTCATTCAGGCGCGCCAACCCATCCTGCGCCTTGACGAAGTGATTGGCGACGACGGTATTCGCCGTTGCGCAATTGTGATGAAACCGGGCCTCGTGCGCACGCAACATGCGCTGAAACGACCCTTTCAAGGATGGCGGTATTTGAAGCCGGAAGACGCGCCCGCAGACTTACCCGAAGGGCGCACCCACGAAGAGCCTATTCCCGCTGAGCTCAGCGCAGCATTGGCCGAAATTGGCGTGCGCTAGCACTCGAGAGGATCGAACATGCATATTGGCCTCATTGGCGGCATCGGCGTCGCGGCAAGCCTCGTTTATTATCAACGCCTTGTTGCTGCGATGGACGCAAAAGGCGCTCGTTTGCGCCTGACTATTTCGCATGGCGACATTCAAACTTTGATCAAAAACAAATTGGCCGACATTCGCGCACCGCAAGCAGAAATTTTCGCCGAACAAATTTCGCAACTCAAAGGCGCGGGCGCAGACGTCGCTGCTCTTACATCTCTCGGTGCGCACTATTGCTTTGATGAGTTGAAGGCGATTTCCCCGCTCCCTCTCGTGTCTGCCTTGACACCGCTTGATGGCTACTTTCAGTCGCAAGGGCTCAAACGCGTGGGCCTCCTTGGAACGCGCATCGCCATGTCATCTCGTTTGTTTGGGCATCTGCGAAAAACCGATGCAATCGCGCTTGACGATGACATCGAAATCTTAGGACAAACCTATCAAGATGTTGCCGTGTCCGGCGCTTGCACCGAGTCACAGCGCGCTCTGTTTCTTGACGCAGGCAAACGCATGATCTCAGAACTCGAGGCAGACGCGATTGTGCTCGCAGGAACTGATCTGAACCTCGCGTTTGATGGTCAAGCCACGGGATATCGGGTCGTGGATGCGCTTGATGTACATGTTGATGTCTTGGCCCAAATAGCGGCTGGCGAGATCGCTTTGGATGACACTGAAAATTCGTCGATCTGCTAGACCAAACCTAACGCTTTTAGCAATGAACTTAGATCCGAGCGTTCTGCATCATTCATTGTCGCTTTGTGCGATTTGAACAACGTCGCTTGCGATTTCAAAGCAGGCCCATCATCCAAGAGGCGCAAATGGTTGGCCCGCAGGGTTTCCCCCGTTGATGTGATATCCGCCACAGCTTCCGCGGTTTCGTTTTTCACTGTGCCTTCGGTCGCGCCTTGGCTATCCACCAGTTGATAATCCGCCACACCGTTCTGACGCAAATAATCGCGGATCAAACGGTGATACTTTGTGGCAATTCTCAATCTAAAGTTGTTTCGCGCGCGAAACTTTGCAGCGGTGGCATCAAGATCATCCAACGTGCGCACATCGACCCAAAAATCCGGCACAGCGATAATCAAATCCGCATGACCAAAGCCAAGAAGCGCCAATTCTTCCACGCGCTGTTCCCAATTGCTCAGCTTTTCGCGGATCAGATCCGTGCCTGTGACCCCAAGATGAATGCGCCCAGCAGCCAATTCGCGCGGAATTTCACCGGCGGACAGAAGCACCAGCTCAACACCTTCAACACCGCTCACAGCGCCCGCGTATTCGCGATCAGAGCCGGTTCTGCTCAGCTCAACACCACGCGCGCCAAACCACTCGAACGTCTTTTCCATCAAGCGCCCTTTGGAGGGCACGCCAAGCTTAATCGTCATGTTTTGCCCTCCAATTCCATTAACAGATCAGGGCGAATAACGCCGCCAACTGCCGGAATTTCAGCGCCTTGACCCAATTGTTTGGTCAGCGCATCATAGCGTCCACCTGTCGCAATCGGGGGCAGATCTGCGCGCGCTTCAGCGTAAAAGCCAAAGACGAAACCGTCATAGTATTCCATCAAAGTCCGCCCATAGCTTGTTTCAAACTCAAGCTTATCCACATCAACGCCACGCGTTTTAAGCGCGATCATGCGCGCGCCAAGGCGCTCTACCGCGGGGCCAATTGCGGGCAAATCTATCGCGAGTTCTCGCAATTGTGCCAAAGCCTTAGGCAGCATGCCACGCACATTCAAAAGCGCATCAAGCAGGTCCATTTCGCGTTTGGTGATTGGGGGCACTTCAGCATCCGCGCGCAACTCATCCAGACGGGTTTGCACGTCGGATTTACGGCGTAGGCCGATCTCTGGACCAACCCCTGCGAAGGGATCAACCTCCGTCAAAACCGGCCTCGCAACATTCGATTGCGAAAACCGCTCCAACAGCGCGCGGAATTTGCGAGGACGCCAGATATGGCGGAGGAGCGCGGCCTTACGCGCCTCAGACGTTTCCAGCGCGGTCACCGCCGCAACCAAGATCCCAATGTCGCCCGTAGATGCGCGCACAGGGGCATCCCCCAAAGCCGTCGCGATCAGCGCGAACACTTCAGCATCCGCCGAAATTGGCTCGGCGCGATCAAACACCTCGTAGCCCACTTGCGTGTATTCGTTCGGGCGCGTTTCATCATCGTCTTGGCGACGAAAAACCGTTCCCGCATATGTATAGCGCGCAGGATCTGCGCCGCGTTCCATATGCATTTGCACCACAGGAACCGTGAAATCAGGGCGCAACATCTGCTCACCGCGCAGCGCGTCAGAGGTGATGTAGGCGCGTCCACGAATGTCCTCACCGTAGAGATCCAGCAAAGCTCCTGCAGGCAATAGTATTGAGGTTTCAACTGGGAAAGCGCCCAGACTTTCAAACTGCGCGCGCATCTGGTTCGCGCGATTAATAACGCCGTTCATTATTCTTGGCTTCCCAGAATCTCGCGCACTTTCGCGACCAATTCGCCACGCGGCACTTCATATTGGCTTGGGCGATCTTTCCACTCTTCCAGCGTCGCGCTTTCAGCGATCTTCGCGCCAAGGATCAAGTCCTTGATCTGGATCACGCCGTTCTCTTTCTCGTCGCCCCCCTCGATAACTGCGATGGGTGATTTGCGCTTGTCCGCGTATTTCAACTGATTGCCGAAGTTTTTCGGATTGCCCAGATACACCTCCGCACGGATGTCCGCGTTTCGCAGCTCAGCAACCATAGCCTGATAATCCGCCATCCGCGCTTTATCCATGACAGTGACAACAACAGGTCCGCTTGCGTGGCTTTCCAAACGGCCCTTCATACGCAGCGCCGCAAGCAAGCGATCCACGCCGATAGACACACCTGTCGCAGGGACTTCTTGACCTGTGAAACGCTTCACCAAGTCATCATAACGCCCACCGCCCGCAACAGAACCGAAATTTCGCGGACGGCCCTTTTCGTCTGCGATCTCAAAGGTAAGTTCCGCCTCGAACACAGGACCTGTGTAATAGCCAAGACCGCGCACGACCGAAGGGTCAATCTCGATCCGGTCAGAGCCATAACCCTGCGCATCCATCAATTCTGCTATCGTAAGCAATTCAGTCACGCCAGCTTCGCCAACAGCAGAACCTTTAACCAACTCGCTAAGACGCGCAGCTGTCGCCACCCCGCTTTCGCGCTTGGCAGACATAAAGCCCATGACAATTTCCGCTTGCTCGTCGCTGAGACCCGCACCTTTGGTGAAATCACCGCTGTCGTCTTTACGGCCCGTGCCCAAAAGCAAACGCACACCATCCTCGCCAAGGCGATCGAGCTTATCAATCGCGCGCAAAACGATGCCGCGCTCATCGGCTTTATCATCGCCCGCTATGCCGCAGACCTCCATCACACCGTTCAAAACCTTGCGATTGTTGACCCGTACGATGTAGTCGCCACGTGGAATGCCCACGACTTCCAAAGTGTCGGACAGCATCGCGCAAATCTCGGCATCCGCCGCAACGGAGCCTGCACCAACTGTATCCGCATCACATTGATAAAACTGACGATATCGCCCAGGACCTGGCTTTTCATTGCGCCAAACAGGGCCCATTGCATAACGGCGATAAGGCGTGGGCAGGTCGTTGCGAAACTGCGCATAGACACGCGCCAAAGGGGCGGTCAGATCGTAGCGCAAAGCAAGCCAATCAGCTGTCTCATCCTCTTGCCAAGCGAACACACCCTCGTTCGGGCGATCGACGTCAGGCAGGAACTTGCCCAGCGCTTCCACCGTCTCCACAGCGGAACTTTCCAAAGCGTCAAAACCATAGCGATGATAGACACCCGCGATCTTTTGCAGCATCTCAGCGCGCTCTGTCACTTCAGCGCCGAAATAGTCGCGAAATCCTTTGGGCGCTTGCGCCTTAGGACGGGGGGCTTTTTTCACTTTGGCCATGGGTCTCTCTTTCATACCACGCGTGCTTGCCCTTTACCGCCCAAGGGCCAGCGGGGCAACAGGCGCAGGCCATTTGCGCCTGCTAGGGTGTCGTGATAGCGCGAGATTATGACAGATGTAAGAATTCAAAGCCTCGAAGAGAAAATCGCAGACCTTCTGAAGACATCCGATGAGTTGTCAGACGTTGTTGCGCGCCAAGAACGTGAAATCGCGATCCTGACCCACCGCGTGCAAATGCTGATGGAGCGAGAGGGCGAGCGCGAAACCCAAGGGGCCGGCGGCATTGTGCTCGGCGACGAACGCCCACCGCATTACTAAACGTTACGAGGTTTTGCTTCCTGAAGGTAAATCTGGCGACCTTCGGGATCGGCTATGATCATCCTGCGCGTTCCATCAATACGCGCGGTGTCTTTGACAACGGTTCCTGCGGTTTCGGCAATGCTGCCTTGGACAACAGGCAAGTTTTCGACGTCGAAACCAAGCATCACTGCATCACTTTGCGGTTGATGTTTCTGATAGATTTCCAACACAAAACCATCTTTTTCATGTGCAAGATGAATAGGTCCCGAACCATGTTGTTCTTGCACAAAGCTCAAACCAATCGCTTGGTACACTTTCGCAGTTTCGTTCATATCATTCGCAAAAAGAGTGATAAACTTGAACATTGCAGCCAGCTACCCTTTGCGATCTGCCGCAAGCACCCAGCCATCATGGATCAGGATATTGGACCATGACGCGTTGCTGCCAATGCGGTCATAGATCGAAACAAACACTGTGTTCTTCTCGAGCTTCGAGATTTTCGCGCCGCAGGACTTATTCTTTGCCACACCGCAGACCGAACGTTTGATGCCTTCATAAGCGCGGTCGGTCAGACTGTAGGGCTGCACTTTGCTTGGCAGGCCATAGCGCAACTGCTCGTGCATCGTTGGACTGCCAAACAGCGCCAAAGCGGCGGTGAACGTGCGGGCGCAATTGTCATCAAATCCCGTGACATAAAAGGGGCGCGTGCGCTCAGAACCGGGTTTGCTGTCGATGAGTTTATAGCCATTTCCACGCGCTGGGAACTTCTCGATCTGCTTGCCAAGACGGCCAGCGGGAAGATCGCACACCCGCGCAACAACGCCAGACGGGAGCGTTGTGCCAAAGGGCACAATCTGCGCATCCGGCCCTTTGTGTTTGCGCGTGCGGTTGTTGCGGCGTGGCGTGTTCTCTGTCAGGCCACGCGGCTTGAGTGTGGGCGTCAAAGCGGCTGTTCGCACTTGAACAGCGTCGCTTGTTTGCTCTTTTTCTTTCGCGCGCGCACCTGCAAGCAAGCCAAACAATCCTCGTCTGGGCTGACTCGTTGCTTCGGGCACGGGCTGCGTCACCGCAGCAACTTTTTCCGGCTCCACAGCAATGGTTTGCTCGAGAGGTAGCGCAACCTCTGCCCGTGGTGCGGCGGCGATTTGAGCGACAGGCGCGGTAGGTTGTTGCGCTTCTTTGGCGCGTAAAAAGCCAAACAATCCGCGTCGTTCAGGCGTTTGCGGCGCAGCGATGGCGGGCACCTCGTTCGGGGCAACAGAGCCGGTAACAACGGGGTCTGCTGGCGCCACCTGTGGCGCGGCGCGCCCCAAAGCGGCACTTACAGCGGCATCGGTTTGAACATCCGTGACTGGCTCTGGCGCGGCATCTCGTCTGAACAGGCCAGAGAAAAGCCCGCGCGTGCGCACTTGCTGCGCAGGATCAGGCAATGCGCTGACAATGGGCGTGTCCTCTGCCAGATCAACCGACGAAAGCTTATCAACGCGTGACAGCGGATCGCCGCAGGCCGCAAGCAGGCCACAAGCCGAAATAAGGACAAAAAATCTCTTCAACAGTCAAATCCACGTTTAAAAGGCAAAGCCGTTGCGCGCGCTTTTAAAGGATTTCTTAAGCTAGGTAAACGAAAGCCTCGCGGGTGGGTCGGCTGAAGGGCAAGGCTTCGCTTGAAAGCCATGAAGGACCCCTATTTAGTAGGTTGAGCCATTGGAGAGATCATATGATCTTGGACGCGACAGAAGTTCACAAAAGCTATGCGGTTGCAGGGACGCGCACGCCTGTGCTGCGCGGGGTATCTGTCGCGCTTGAGGCAGGTGAAAGCCTTGCTTTAATGGGTGAATCCGGCTCTGGCAAAAGCACGCTTTTGCATCTGATTGGCGGACTTGATGTGCCAGATCGCGGTAGAATTATCGTCGAGACCGAAAACATGGCGGTGCCCAGCGATACCCTGCGCGCTGAATTGCGGCGGCGGTTGGTGGGGATCATTTTTCAGCAGTTCAACTTGATTCCCAGTCTGCGCATCGATGCAAATATCGCGTTTCAAGCCCAGCTTGCGGGGCGCTATGATGCGGGTTGGTGCAAGGATTTGGCAGATCGCATGGGGCTGAGCGATCATCTTGGTAAATATCCCGAGGCCCTGTCAGGCGGGCAACAACAGCGGGTCGCGATTGCCAGGGGGTTGGCTGCAAAGCCAAGTTTGATCCTTGCGGATGAGCCTACGGGCAACCTTGATGAAGAGACGGCGCAAAGGGTGTTGGCGCTGCTGCTTGAGATCACCAAAGAGACCGATACCGCATTGTTGATGGTCACCCATTCGGCAAAACATGCGAGCGCGCTGGATCGCCAATTGACGCTGCGCGGCGGCGTCGTTGCATGATCGGCGCTGGCTCTGTTTTGCGCGCACTCTTGTCCCATTGGCAGCGCGCACCGTTGCAATTGTTCACGTTGCTTGTGGGGCTAGCCCTTGCGACGGCGCTTTGGTCTGGCGTGCAAGCGATCAACAGCGAAGCGCGGGCAAGCTATGGTGCGGCAGCGGCGCAGGTGGATCAGGGCCAGTTGGGGCAGATTGTAGCCCGCGAGGGCGAGCTGTTGAGAATCGCTGATTATGTCGCCTTGCGCCGTGCTGGCTGGCGTGTGACGCCGCAGATTGTTGCCGAGCTAGAGATCGGCGGCGAAAGTCTGCGTTTGATCGGTGTCGAGCCACTCACTGCGCCAGCCCTGCCCGGCTCTTTTGATATACAGAATGTGCCTATAGATCAGTTCTTTAGCGGGTCCGGCTTTGCCATGGTTGCCACAGGAAGCGAAGCTGCTATCGAGGCTTTGGGCTGGCAGTATCGCATCGCGCCAAATCTTGCTGCGAGCAGTGCGATTGCAGACATTGGTGCAGTCGCCCGCGCCGCTAAGCGCGGGGACCGGATTGATCGTTTGCTTATTTTACCAAGCAATTCGCAAGATGTTAAAACATTGCCCGATAGACTGCGTTTCATTGAACCCGCACAAGATAACGGAGACATCGCGCGATTGACGGATAGCTTTCATCTTAATCTGACGGCGTTTGGGCTGCTGTCCTTTGCTGTGGGCCTGTTCATCGTCTACGGTGCGATTGGCCTCGCGTTTGAGCAGCGCCGCGCTATGTTTCGCACGTTGCGCGCGCTTGGTGTGTCGCTTCGTTTGCTAATCTGCTTGCTGGTTGCCGAGCTATTGCTCTTTGCGACGCTTGCGGGATTGTTTGGCATTCTGCTGGGCTATCTTATCGCCGCGGCGCTCCTGCCCGATGTCGCGGCCACATTGCGTGGATTATATGGTGCCGACGTCGCTGGAACGCTGCAAATACGTGCTTCTTGGTGGCTGTCAGGGCTTGGAATGGCAATTGGGGGCACGTTGATTGCCAGTCTTGGCACTTTCCTTCGGCTTGCACGCTTGCCGCTGATGGATGCGGGCACGCCTCAGGCATGGGCAGGCGCAGCGCGGCGCATCATGGGTATTTTAGCACTTATTGGTATCGCGCTTTTGGCGGGTGCCGCTGTACTAAGCACCCTTGCTGGTAGCCTTGTTCAGGGTTTTTTACTGCTTGGATGCTTACTGATTGGAGCTGCTTTTTTACTCCCATGGACGCTGGATCGTTGTTTGTCGATGTTAGAGCACATGAGCCGCAAAGCGCTTCCACAATGGTTCTGGGCGGACACACGTAGCCAAGTGCCGGGTCTGTCGATGGCTTTGATGGCGCTTTTGTTGGCGATTGCCACGAATGTCGGGGTCAGCACGATGGTGTCGAGCTTTCGATTAACCTTTACGGGGTGGCTTGATCAGCGACTTGCCTCTGAGCTTTACGTGACCTTGGAAAGCGCCGAGCAAAGCGCATTGATGCAAGATGTACTAGGCGAAGACGTGTCGGCAATCTTGCCGATTGCCAGCGCGCCAGTGGTTTTGAATGGTCAAGCTGGCGAGATCTATGGCGTGAATGATCATGCCACCTACCGCGATAACTGGCCGCTCTTAGCACGCACGGATCGCGTTTGGGATCGGCTGCAAGAGCGCGATACAGCTATTATTAACGAGCAACTTGCTATTCGCGCGGATCTGTCCGTTGGGGATCGCGTGCCAGGCTCTGAAGGGCAAGAAATCGTAGGTATCTATTCGGATTACGGTAACCCAGCGCCGCAAATGATTGTTGGCGCGCAGGCCTTTGCAACGCTGCACCCTGAGGTCTTGCCCAGACGCTTCGGACTGCGGGTTGCACCCGAAAATATTGAAACGGTGACGCAGAACCTGATCGAAAGTCTCGGCCTGCCCCCGACCTCGATTGCCAATCAAGCGCGGATCAAAGCGCTCTCGCTTGGAATCTTCGAGCAGACATTTACCGTGACCGCAGCGCTGAATATTCTAACGCTCAGCGTTGCAGGTTTCTCGATCATGATGAGCTTATTGACGCTTGCGCAAATGCGCCTTCCCCAGCTTGCACCAATCTGGGCTCTCGGCGTAACGCGTGCGCAGCTTGGCCGGCTTGAGCTGATCCGATCCATTGTGCTTGCGCTTATAGTGACATGTTTGGCGGTGCCCTTAGGCCTGGCGCTGTCATGGGCATTGCTTGCTGTGGTGAATGTGGCGGCGTTCGGGTGGCAGTTGCCGATGTTTGTCTTTCCAAAATCTTATGTCGTGCTTGCGGCGATTGCTTTGTTCGCCGCGTTGATTGCAGCGGCGTGGCCAGCGCTGCGTCTCGCACGGATAGCACCCCATCAATTGCTACAAGTGTTCTCAAGCGGTCGCTAAGACTTACCCAAAGATGCCCCGTCGCAGTAGGTTCAAGCCCGCAATCGTGAGCACTAATAGTGTCACTCTGCGAAACATGGCTTGATCAAAGCGATCCGAGATTTGACCGCCCATCCACATCCCAACAATCGCCGTCGGCAAAAGCGACAGCGATAGCGGCAAAGTCGCACTGTTGAGAATACCCGACTTGATGTGACCAATCACCAGAAGCACAGCGCCGAGACCATAGATCACCCCTTGTGCCAACATTTGCTGCTTTTTCGCTGTTCCAATCATCGTCAGATAGGCCACCGTCGGTGGACCCCACATGCCAGACACGCCACCAATGAGTCCCGCAAACCCACCAAAGCCCGCATCTAGTTTTTTGTCTTGATCATAGGAGCCTGGTTTGGGCGCACGGCCAGACAGCTGCCAGATCGCAAAGCCCGTGATGGCGATGCCGATGATCAATAAAAGTGTGCGCGCGGGAAGCAGCGGCACCATTTGCGCCGCACCAAACATCGTCACAGCGCCAACAGTTAAGAAAACTTTGAACCGTTTGATCGTTTGCCAAACTTCGCCCACGCCATAGCGAAACGTTTGCATCCCGTTGGTGACCAGCGTGGGCAGCAAAAGAGCCGCAAGGGCGAGATCGGGGGCGGTGAACGTACTGATGCCTGAGAGGAGGATGGTTGGCATCGCAAACCCAACGATCCCTTTGATCACCCCCGCAAAAAAAGCAACGAAAAGTGCTATAATGAAGAGCGGCAGTGTCAGAATCGAGAATATTGCGTCCATTGCAACTGCATATCAGGGCGCGCAGGGCACTGCGATAGGGCAGAATGGACAGAGTTCAATGCGCAAGATAAAAACAAATATCGTATCAAAATCGTATTTAAGTTGCGCTGCAATTGCGAAAGGATTATTCCGAAGCAAATCGATTTCAGGAGATGCTCAATGCCACACGATGGACAAGACATGACTTTGACCGCCCCCGTAATTCTACCTGACTTACTGCAACTCACCAAAGCTGCGCTTGGTCCTGTAGAAGCGATTTTTGACATTGCACGCGAAAAACTCCGCGCGACTGTGACAGAGAATGACCGAATCTCAGCAAGACTTATCGAGGAAAATCAGACGGCTAGCCACGGTCTCGCATGGCTTGCGACCTATGTTGAGAGCCTGCGTCAAATGCATGGCTGGGCAGAACGTCAGCACGCGGAGGGGAGCTTCAATGAGCTAGAACAGTTGCTTTTGCAGATCACTTTTGGCGAGTACCTCTGGCAGATCTATGGCGGCATCCCAATGAATCAGGGAGAGATTCTGCGACTGCAAGATATCGGCCTTGGTCAGGATGATATGCGCTCCATGATGGACTCATCTGTGATGACCCTGACGCAGAGCGGCAACACGCAAGCCGCGCGCACGCGTTTGGTTGACCTGATGCAAGAGCAAGCGGGCGCAACTATGTTCGGTGGTTCGGGTTTGGACGAAGAGTTGGAAATGATCCGTGATCAATTCCGCCGCTATTCGGTCGAAAAGATTGAGCCACACGCGCACGAGTGGCACCTCAAGGATGAGCTGATCCCGATGGACGTCATTGACGAATTGGCGGAAATGGGTGTCTTTGGTCTAACCATCCCAGAGGAATATGGTGGTTTTGGCCTGTCCAAAGCGTCCATGTGCGTTGTGTCAGAAGAATTGTCACGCGGGTACATCGGCGTTGGCTCGCTCGGCACACGTTCAGAAATCGCAGCAGAATTGATCATCGCTGGCGGTACGGAAGAGCAAAAACAGAAATGGCTGCCACAGCTTGCCTCTGCTGAGACTTTGCCAACCGCCGTTTTCACTGAGCCGAACACGGGGTCTGACCTTGGCGCGTTGCGCACGCGCGCGGTGAAGGACGACAATGGCGATTATAGCATTACCGGCAACAAGACGTGGATCACCCATGCGACGCGCACGCAGATCATGACCTTGC
>CAYQZI010000039.1:12390-20186 GCA_964421835.1 uncultured Planktotalea sp. | reverse complement strand
ACCATAGCACTCACCAATAATTGATTAGGAAACGTCTATTTCGAAGTAAGGTAAATCCTTGAAAAGAAATGTGCAGCCAATCGGAGAAATAAGAAGCGTGTTTCTCTTTTACAAACCTCGCAAAAAATCGATCGAGATTGAAAGTCAAAACTTCTACTTCCGCCCAAAGCCAAAATAGAAACAAAAAGGCCCGGGCAACTCAATGCACCGGGCTGTTCAATCAATCTAGAAAATCAATCAGCTCTCGTCGTTCTCAGCGTCGCTTTTGATGTTAAAGAAACTCTCGGCGTCCAAAATATCGCCCGTTTCCTCTTCAGGCTCAACTGGCGCATCGCCAAGTGAAAACGTCTCGAGACCCTCAATCGCGCTGGGGATTTTCGGCTCCGCTTCCATGCCCAAAGACTGCTCTGTGCTCACCAATTTGCGGCGCTCATCATCGTTCATCACTTCGCCATCCGCTGCTTTCTTCGCCGCCGCTTTTTGGACTGCCGCATCAAGCTCAGACTGTTTGCACAGGCCCAATGCGACTGGATCGATTGGCTGGATGTTGGAGATATTCCAATGGGTGCGCTCACGGATCGCTTGGATCGTTGGCTTGGTCGTGCCAACCAGCTTGCCAACCTGACCGTCTGTCAATTCAGGGTGGAACTTCACCAACCACAAAATAGACGCAGGACGATCCTGACGCTTGGACAAGGGTGTGTAGCGCGGACCACGGCGCTTTTCTTCACCCTGCGCAGCGGCGTTGAACTTAAGCTTAAGCTTGTGCATGACATTGTCTTGCGCCGCATCAATCTCTTCCTGCACCAACTGGTTGTTGGCAATCGGGTCAAACCCTTTCACGCCAGCAGCCACATCACCGTCTGCGATGCCCTGCACTTCCAGCTCGTGCATCCCTACAAAATCGGCGATCTGCTTGAAGCTAATCGTTGTGTTATCCACCAGCCATACGGCGGTCGCTTTTGCCATAATCGGTTTGGCCATGGGAACTCTCCTTCAAACAAATCTCTCTCGTCGCCTGAAATAGGCGGCACCTTTTTCTGGGGTGCGGGTTACCATTGTGGGGGAACTTAAGGCGTATATAGTAGCGAATGCACCAAGAGGGAAGAGGCAATGCGCAAACTGGTTCTGGCACTGATGATGTTCGCAAGCTCCTTGCGTGCGGATGGCGAAAAAGCAGGCGAATTTGACTACTACGTTCTTGCGCTGAGCTGGACCCCCACATGGTGCGCCCTGGAGGGGGATGCGCGAGAGTCTGAGCAATGCGATGTTTCTAAGGACTTCGGCTGGACCCTGCATGGCCTTTGGCCGCAGTTTCATCAAGGCTGGCCAAGCTTTTGCAACACGGTTGAACGCCATCCTTCGCGCAGCATGACCAATGGAATGAGCGATATCATGGGCACTTCGGGGCTAGCGTGGCATCAATGGAAAAAGCACGGCACATGCTCTGGCCTGAGTGCACGAGAGTATTATGCGCTCTCGCGCGAGGCGTATGAGACAATCAACCGCCCTGCTGTGTTTCGCAGGCTCAAGGATCCTGTGAAGGTCCCTGCACAGGTGATCGAAGAAGCCTTTTTGAAAGAGAATGCGCAGTTGAAAGCCAATCAATTGACCATCACCTGCAAACAAGGGCGAATCCAAGAAGCGCGCATCTGTTTGTCTAAGACGCTCGAACCTGTGCCCTGCGGGCGCGACACGATCAAAGACTGCTCTATGACAAACGCTTTGTTTGATCCTGTGCGCTAGGGCCAAGCTCCTTTGCAAAGGAGCTTGCTCACTCTTTTTGCAAAAAGAGTGTCACCCCACCCGAAGCACAATTTTCCCAATGTGACCGCTGCTTTCCATCCGCGCATGCGCATCGCTTGCGTCCTCTAGCGCGAACTCGCTATCCATCACAGGTCCCAAGCGCCCTGCATCAAGCAAAGGCCAAACCTGAGTACGCAAAGCATCCGCAATCCGCGCTTTCGCCAAATCGCTCTGCGGCCGCAGCGTTGAGCCCGTAATGGTCAGTCGCTTCATCATCATCAGAGCGAAGTTCAGCTCGATCTTTGGCCCTTGCAAAAAAGCGATCTGCACCAAACGACCATCATTCGCCAAAGTCTTCACATTGCGTGGCAAATAGTCTCCACCCACCATGTCGAGAATCAAGTCCGCGCCCCCTTCCGCCTTCATGACCTCCACGAAATCCTCAGTGCGGTAGTTGATCGCGCGCTCTGCGCCAAGCTCAAAACAGGCGGCGCATTTTTCGTCGGATCCAGCTGTCGTGAACACACGCGCACCAAATAATTTGCCCAACTGAATAGCTGTTGTGCCAATGCCAGAGGATCCTCCGTGCACCAAAAACCGCTCCCCCGCTTTCAAACCGCCCCGCTGGAAAACGTTTGAGAAAACAGTGAAATAGGTCTCTGGCAAGCACGCCGCTTCTTTAAGGCTCATGCCCTTTGGAACAGGCAAACAATGCGCCGCTGGCGTCGCTGCAAATTCAGCATATCCACCACCGGGCAAGAGCGCGCAGACTTGATCGCCGATAGACCACTGCGAAACACCGCTGCCAATCGCAACAATCTCTCCCGCCGCTTCCAACCCCGGTAAATCGCTCGCCGTGGGGGGCGGTGCATAAGAACCTGCACGCTGCAAAGCATCAGGGCGGTTCACCCCCGCATAAGCAAGCTTGATCACCACTTCGCCATGACGCGCTTCTGGCATCGGGCGTTCACAGAGTTGCAAGACCTCTGGGCCACCGGCCTTCGTAATTTCAACAGCGCGCATGTGCGATCCTTTCAAGATATTCAGGTGGGTTCGGACCAACGGCCCGGCAAATCATTGCGTGGCGCTGCGTTTGGCGCTTTCAAAAAGCTGAGCGCCCACTTCGGACCAGCCAACAAAGGTTTCAAAACAGCGGAACCATTCACTTGCGCTTTTACTTTCTCAAAGCGCATCACATCTTCGATTCGACGCTCCAAAAACGCCCATGTGTCCGCGTGGCCGTCTGATGTATCGCCAAGCCAGAATAGGACCGTCGAAGAATAAACAGCGCTCAAGGTCGCGCGTTTTGTGTACCAATTGGAATCGCTCGATGTATCTCCCAAGGCGCTCCAGATTGCATCCGCCGTGCCCCAGATCAGCTTAGCGCCGTCCGCTGCGTGATGCGGCAGCGCGAACAGGGTGGTACCGCGTCGCACCGCTTCTTTATCCGTGGCGGCTTCAAGGCGGAAGCGCACCAGCGCGCTCACTTTTTCTGAATAGCGCAAAGCACTTACATCTTCGCGCTCGAACCTCTCACGCATCTCTGCATCGCCGCGCTGATGATAGGCAATTGCCAGATCAACCGCGCCACGCGGGCATGCGACACGCGCAAGCTCAGGCGCAACATTCGCATCCTGAACCGCGGCTTCAAACGTGGCATCGCTCCAGCCATCAAAGGCGACATGGATCAAAGCAGCGTCCAAAAGTTGCTCTTTCACAGAAGCGTAAGTCATAGCGCATCAAGTCCTTTTCAGCGTTTGGCGTCATACTAGACAACATAGGGGCGCTTTGCTATACGGCCAGCTCCTGCAAATCCTTGCAACTTCAAACTAGAAAGGTGGTGAAAACCACATGCAGGTTAGTGTTCGTGACAACAATGTCGATCAGGCGCTTCGTGCCCTGAAGAAAAAGCTCCAGCGTGAAGGCGTTTTTCGTGAAATGAAGCTCAAGCAACATTTCGAGAAGCCGTCCGAGAAAAAAGCACGCGAGAAAGCTGAAGCTATCCGTCGCTCCCGTAAATTGGCGCGCAAGAAGCTACAGCGCGAGGGGATGCTCTAAGCAACCTTTCACTTGAGCTAGAATGCTTTTGAATTTGAACCCCCCATCGAGACAATCGGTGGGGGGTTTTTCGATTGTAATGTTGTAGATAGGTGCTGTTTCGCCGCGCGCGCCAAATGACAAGAATTTTCTTTACACAAAGCCTTGCAACGTGAATGCTTTTTGCGAACAAAAAACCAGTTTAAGGAACAATCCATTGCGCAATCTCACCCTCATCACCGCCCTTGGCCTGTCTGCACTTTCTCTTGCAGGCTGCCAAAGCTCGACACCCACAGCAACTGCAACGCCGGCACCCACGCCGACGCCCGCTATGACTGTAGCAACGCAAGGCACGACGATTGCGGGTGTCACAGCCGCCGATATTCAAGCGGTCGCAACGGGTGGTGTTGATTGGTCTGGTCAGGGCGGTCCGTTTCCAACAACGATCTCTGGCGGCGATGGTTTTCAAGCCAATCCCACAAACGACGCCTCCTTTGGAACAATAATTAACGCGGTTAGAACAACCGTCGGCGCGCCGCCCTTAGAATATAACGCACAGCTTGATGCCGCGGCTCAGGCTCACTCTGAAGATATGGTAGCTAATGGGTATTTCTCGCATGATGGCCTGAATGGTTCAACGATGACGACGAGAGGAGCAGCAGCTGGCTACACAGGTTTTGTAACCGGCGAGAACATCGCGCAAGGTCAACAAAACGAGAATTTAGCGCTTAATGGCTGGATCAGTTCGCCCGGGCACCATCGGAACAACGTAAACCCTGGATCGGATGAGTTCGGCCTAGGCAGAGCAGGCACCGGTTCAAACACAACTTGGACTTTGATGTTCGGAAAAAAATAACATCCTGATCTTATCCCGACCAATTGGCCCGAGCGATCGTCTCGGGCCCCCTTTTTTTGCATATGCAGCATTATCGAGCCGCTCTTTTAGCGGAACCAACGAAGCATCGCCATTTTGGCAACGTTTTAAGGAAAATCGCTAAGGGTCTTTACATTGTGCACTTGCAGCATTTATGTGGCCGTTACCGCTAACATTAGCATCACAAATGCAGTAAAGCCTTAAAGGAGTGTCACAATGCCAAAGACAATCTTAAACGATGAACAAATTCGCGAAACTGCCTATCTTTTTTGGTTGGACGACGGACAACCCAATGGCCGTGATGAAGAGCACTGGTTCCGCGCAGTCGATGCACTGACGAAACCGACGCCAAAAGCCAAAGCGCCCAAACGCGCTGCTGCAAAGCCACGCACTGCCAAGCCTGCTGCCAAAGCAGCCGCAAAGCCTGCCGCAAAACGCGCGGCCAAGCCAAAGGCGAAAACGGCTAAGACACCTTAAATCCTAGCCCAGCCTTGCGCTTTGTGCGCAATGAAGGGCTAATGAGTGAAGTTTGTGCAGACGTCGCTCTAAAAATTTGCGCACTTTGAACATACGAACGGCCTCGCGCCAGAACGGGTAAATAGACATGACGGCTATGACCAACGACTTTGTTACGGCGGACAGCCTTCGCAAGGACATTTTGCGGCACTTGAAGCTGTCTATTGGTAAAGATCCAGAGCACGCCAGCCTTTATGACTGGCGCATGTCTTTATCCTTGGCGCTGCGCGATCAGGTTGTCGAGCCATGGTTTTCATCCACGCGGCAGACCTATGAGGGCAAGCACAAGCGCGTCTACTACCTGTCGATGGAATTCTTGATCGGGCGTTTGATCGAAGATGTGACAATCAATCTTGATGTCGAGGGCATGGCCATCGACGCCATGAAAGCCTTGGGGCAGGATTACCACGAGGTTGTCGTGGATGAGCCTGACGCAGCTTTGGGTAATGGCGGTCTGGGCCGCCTTGCCGCTTGCTTTATGGACAGTCTCGCCACGCTTAAGATCCCCGCCTACGGCTATGGCATTCGCTATGAGCACGGGCTGTTCGAGCAAAACTTCCAAGATGGTCAACAAACCGAGTCTGCCGAGGGCTGGCTCGCACAGCGCCACGCCTGGGAATTCGAGCGGCCCGAAGTCGCCTATAACATCCATTTTGGCGGCTATGTGGGCGAGCAGGACGGCAAGCCAAACTGGTTCCCTGCGGAAACGGTTCTTGCCTCTGCCTATGACACGCCAGTTGTCGGCTGGAAAGGCGCGTGGGCCAACACCTTGCGCCTATGGGCGGCCAAGCCGGTTAAGCTCTTTGATCTCGAAAGCTTTAACCGTGGCGACTACGTTGGCGCGAACGCCCCCGAGCGCCTAGCGCGGACGATCTCGCGTGTTCTGTATCCTGACGACACCACCCAAGACGGCAAAGAACTGCGGCTGAAGCAAGAATATTTCTTCACCTCCGCCTCGATCAAAGATCTGCTGCGACGCTTTTTGTCCGAAGGGCACAAAATCGAAGATTTGCACGAGCATGTCGCCATTCAGCTCAACGACACCCACCCTGCCATCGCGGGGCCAGAGCTGGTCCGCCTGCTGATCGACAAGCACGGCTTTGATATTGATGCGGGCATCGACATGGCGCGCAAATGTCTTGGCTACACCAACCACACGCTTCTGCCAGAAGCGCTGGAAAGCTGGCCCGAGGATCTGTTCGCGCGGATTTTGCCGCGTCATCATCAGATCATCTTCATGATCCAAGACCGCCATTTTCAAGCCACTGGCTCGGATGTGCGCATCGTCGAGCATGGCAACGTCAAGATGGGCGAGCTGGCCTTTGTGATGGCGCATAGCGTCAATGGTGTCTCTGCACTGCACTCGGAGCTGGTGAAAGAAACTGTCTTTGCTGATCTGAACAAAGCCTATCCAAACCGAATCTTGAACCAGACCAACGGGATCACCCCGCGCCGCTGGCTTTATTCGTGCAACCCATCCCTGCGTAATCTGCTGAATGAGACCATCGGAACCAAGTGGCACAGCGATCTGGAACAGCTGCAAGATCTGAACAAGCATTTGGATGATGCCGGCTTCCAAAGCGATTTTCGAGCAGCCAAAACGTTTAACAAAGATCGCCTCGCGGCTTGGTTGAAAGAACGCAATGGCATCACGCTGGACACCTCGGCGATGTTCGATATTCAGATCAAGCGGATCCACGAATACAAACGCCAACACATGAATATTCTAGAGACCATCGCGCTTTGGAACGATATTCGCGACAATCCGAATGGCGACTGGACACCGCGGGTCAAAATCTTTGGTGGGAAAGCAGCGCCCGGCTATGCGCTGGCGAAATCTATCATTCGCCTGATCAACGATGTCGCCGCCACGATCAACAACGATCCTGTGACCAAAGATCTGCTACAGGTGGTTTATCCAGAGAACTACAACGTTTCTATGGCCGAAATTCTCATTCCTGCCTCTGATCTGTCCGAGCAGATTTCGACCGCTGGAAAAGAGGCGTCAGGCACTGGCAACATGAAGCTCTCGCTCAATGGCAGCCCGACCATTGGCACTTTGGACGGCGCGAATGTTGAAATTCGTGATCATGTCGGAGCGGAAAACTTCTTCCTCTTCGGGTTAACCGCTGCCGAAGCCCAAGCAAAGCGCAGCGAGCACGGCTATGCGCGGCGCGCGATTGAATCCAGCCCGAGACTGTCTCGCGTGCTTGGGCAAATCGCGGGCGGTGTTTTCTCGAACGGCGATCACTACCGCTATTCAGACATTCTGCATAATCTCTACGAGCATGACTATTTCCTCGTTAGCTGCGATTTCGACGATTATTTCGCCAAGCAAAGGGATGTGGGTGCTGTTTACCGCGATACGACAGCCTGGACACGCATGGCCGCTGCGAACACAGCTGGGATGGGTTGGTTTTCGTCAGATCGCACCATTCGAAGCTATGCAGATCAAATTTGGAATGCAAAATCCGTGAACTGATGCGCACAGACCTGCGAATGGGCCAAGGAAGGATCGAAACGTGATCAACGTAACAGACGCGGGGCAGATTGCCTCTGGCACCCATTCGGACCCGTTTGCAGTGCTGGGTCAGCATCTTGTCGATGGCAAGCTGTTCACCCG
>CAYQZI010000039.1:0-12290 GCA_964421835.1 uncultured Planktotalea sp. | reverse complement strand
GGCGCGCATCTGGATCTTTGGAAGGTGCTGGGCGCGCATGTGATGGAGCACGAGGGCGTCGCAGGCACCCACTTTGCCGTCTGGGCCCCGAATGCGCATCGTGCCTCTGTTGTTGGTAATTTCAACGATTGGGACGGGCGGCGCAATCCGATGCGCAGACGCGGTCAAACCGGCGTTTGGGAAATTTTCATGCCCGGCCTTGGCGATGGCGAAGCCTATAAATACGAACTGCTTGATGCCTCTGGCAACCTTTTGCCGCAAAAGGCTGACCCCTTTGGCTTTGGCGCAGAGCACCCGCCAAAAACGGCATCGGTCGTGCGCAAACTTGACGGGCACACATGGTCTGACAACAAGTGGATGAGCAAACGCGAGGCCTTGCACCGCATTGATCAACCTATCTCGGTCTACGAGGTTCATCTGGGCTCTTGGAAACGTGTTCCCGAGGATGGCAACAGACCGTTGTCCTATCTGGAACATGCAGAGCAATTGGTCAGCTACGCCAAGGACATGGGCTTTACCCATCTGGAATTGATGCCCGTCTCGGAGTTTCCGTTTGATGGCTCTTGGGGCTATCAACCTGTTGGCCTTTATGCGCCAACAATCCGGCACGGCACCCTAGAGGAATTTCGCGCATTCGTAGAAGCCTGCCATGCCGCTGACCTTGGCCTGATCCTTGATTGGGTGCCCGGTCACTTCCCCGAAGATCAGCATGGGCTTGGCCAGTTTGACGGCACAGCGCTTTATGAACATGCCGATCGCAAGGAAGGGTTCCATCCCGACTGGAACACGCTGGTTTACAACTATGGCCGCGCTGAAGTGTCCAACTACCTTGTCGCCAACGCCCTATACTGGCTGCGCGAGCATCATATCGATGGTCTGCGCGTCGATGCCGTTGCCTCTATGCTGTACCGCGATTATTCGCGCAAAGACGGCGAGTGGATCCCCAACAAAGATGGCGGACGCGAGAACCTTGAAGCCATCGACTTTCTGAAGCGTACCAACACCGTCGCCTATGGCGAGATGCCCGGCGTGATGACAATTGCGGAAGAATCTACCGCCTTTCCCGGTGTCAGCGCCCCTGTCGAGCACAGCGGACTTGGCTTTGGCTTCAAGTGGAACATGGGCTGGATGAACGACACGCTGTCCTACATCGAGCAAGACCCGATCCACCGCAAATATCATCATCACAAGATGACCTTTGGCATTCACTACGCGTTTTCGGAGAATTTTGTCCTGCCGATCAGCCACGATGAAGTTGTGCACGGCAAAGGCTCGATGATCGAAAAGATGCCCGGCGAGGGCGATGAGAAATTCGCCAACCTGCGCGCGTATTACGGCTTTATGTGGGGGCATCCGGGCAAGAAGCTTTTGTTCATGGGCTGCGAGTTTGCGCAAGGCGCCGAGTGGAACCATGATGCGAGCCTTGACTGGCACTTAACAGATTTGCCGCAACACAGCGGGATCCAGAACCTAGTGAAGGATCTGAACCTGCTCTTTGGCGCAACCCCTGCGTTGCACCAACTAGATTGCAAGGCTGAGGGGTTTGAATGGATCGAAGAAGGTGCTGCGGACGAGTCGATCCTCGCGTGGATGCGCTATGGCAGCGAAGGAACGTCTCCGGTGTTGGTTGTCAGCAACTTCACACCTGTCGAGCGCTCTAGCCGCCGCATTGGCGTGCCATCTGGCGGCCGTTGGATTGAAAAGCTCAATACAGATTCCGCGCGGTATAACGGCGGCAATCGTGGCAATATGGGGTTTGTTGATAGTGAACAAATCGTAGCATCTGGACGTGCGCAGTCGGTCTCATTGACGCTTCCGCCGTTGACGACACTCTTTTTTGAATTGGAAGATTAGCAAAGCGGGTAACTTGGCTCGTGGGATTTTAGGGGATTAGGGAGGATAGCATATGGACACGGAATCACAGCGCCTTGCGCAGCAGACAATGGCATTCGTTCTGGCTGGAGGGCGCGGAAGCAGGCTCTATGAGCTAACCGACCGACGCGCCAAACCGGCGATGTATTTTGGTGGCAAAAGCCGCATCATCGATTTCGCGCTCTCAAATGCCGTGAACTCTGGGATCCGGCGCATCGGCGTTGCCACGCAGTACAAAGCGCACTCGTTGATCCGCCACCTACAACGCGGTTGGAGCTTCTTTCGCGCCGAGCGCAACGAAAGCCTAGATATCCTTCCCGCCTCGCAGCAGCTCGACAACGAGAACTGGTACAAAGGCACGGCCGACGCGGTGACGCAGAACATCGATATCATCCGTGGCTATGGCCCGAAATATATCATCATTCTGGCCGGCGATCATATCTACAAGCAAGACTATTCCCTCATGGTCAAGCATCACGTCGAAAGCGGCGCGAATGTGACCGTTGGCTGTATCGAGGTGCCTCGGATGGAGGCGACGGGCTTTGGCGTTATGAAAGTCGGCGAGCAAGACCGCATCCTTGATTTCATCGAAAAGCCAGCTGATCCACCTGCAATGCCCGGACATCCAGACATGGCGCTTGCTAGCATGGGCATCTATGTCTTCGAGACCGAGTACCTCTGCGGGCTATTGCAAAAAGACGCGGAAGATCCCAACTCGAGCCATGATTTTGGCGGCGATATCATCCCCGAGATTGTCAAAGACGGCAAAGCGATTGCGCACCCGTTCAGCCGGTCCTGCGTGCGCTCCGGCTTGGAAGAAAAGCCCTATTGGCGCGACGTTGGAACTGTTGATGCGTTCTGGCAGGCGAATGTGGATTTGACTGACTTCAGACCCGAACTCGATCTCTACGACACCACATGGCCGATCTGGACGTATTCCGAGCTGACAGCACCTGCGAAATTCATCCACAACGAAAAAGGTCGCCGCGGCCATGCGGTATCTTCAATGGTTTCAGGCGGTTGCATCGTGTCTGGCTCAACGCTTGATCGATGCTTCTTGTTCACAGGCGTCAGAACGCACTCCTATTCGCAATTGGAAGGCGTGGTTGCGATGCCTTATGCCGAAATCAACCGGAAGGCGCGCCTCACGAACGTCGTGCTAGATCGCGGCGTCGTCATTCCCGAGGGCTTGGTCGTTGGTG
The DNA here is from genome assembly GCA_964421835.1 of uncultured Planktotalea sp. GTDB lineage: Bacteria > Pseudomonadota > Alphaproteobacteria > Rhodobacterales > Rhodobacteraceae > Planktotalea. The sequence goes on along the minus strand of CAYQZI010000039.1, from coordinate 9,216 downwards.
AAAACGCCAAAGAAGACGCCGAGCGCTTCCGGCGCACCGACAATGGGATTTGTCTGGTCACCCAGACGATGATCGACAAGTTGGGTTAGTAGAATGAAACTGCTGTTTGTGGCCTCTGAGTGCGCACCTTTTGTGAAAACAGGGGGGCTTGCTGATGTGATTGGGGCTGTGCCGAAAGCCTTGGCCGCAAACGCCGCAAGCGTGCGCATCTTGCTCCCCGCCTATCCGGCGCTGAGCGAGATTTTGCATAGCGGAGAACAGGTTGCACAGTTTGACGATCTGTTTGGCGGATCAGCGCGCGTTGTCGCGGCGCAGGCCGAAGGGCTTGAGCTGCTCTTGCTCGACGCACCACATCTCTATGATCGCGGCGGCAGCATTTACCTAGGGCCGGATGGCCAGGATTGGGCCGACAACGACATACGCTTTGCTGCGCTGTCCTACGTTGGCGCGCAGATTGGAACCGGTGCGCTTGGCGATTGGATCCCCGATGTCATCAACGCCCATGACTGGCAAGCAGGCTTGGTGCCCGCCTATCTGCAACAGCATGATGGAGCAAAACCCCGCGTTGTCACGACAGTCCATAACATTGCGTTTCAAGGCGTGTTTGATGCCACGCGCTTGTCCGCGCTTCGTCTCAACGCAGATCAGTTCACGCCGCAAGGCGTCGAATACTACGGCAAGATCAGCTTTCTAAAGGCCGCCCTTGCCCTGTCGGACAAGATCACCACCGTGAGCCCCTCTTATGCTGCCGAATTGATGACACCCGAGTTTGGCATGGGGCTGGATGGGCTTTTACGCGCGCGTCAAAGCGACTTGGTTGGTATTTTGAACGGGATCGACCTTGATGTTTGGAACCCCGAAACGGACAAATCCATCATCGCGCCCTATTCAGCGCGCAGCTTAAAGGGCAAAGCCCAAAACCGCGCCGAGCTGAAGGCGCGCTTTGGTTTGAACGACAGCGATGGCCCTGTGTTTTGTGTTGTCAGCCGCATGACGACGCAAAAGGGTCTCGATCTTCTGCTCGAATGCCTGCCCCTGCTGATCGCGCAGGGCGCACAATTGGCTTTGCTTGGCTCGGGAGATCCAGAGTTAGAGCGCGCGTATATCGCGGCCTCTGGGCAGCACGCGGGCAATGTTGGTGTGATCATTGGCTATGACGAAGAGCTTTCGCATCTGATGCAAGCGGGCAGCGATGCGATTCTGATCCCTTCACGCTTTGAACCTTGTGGTCTGACGCAGCTTTACGGCTTGCGCTATGGTACCCTGCCCGTTGTCGCGCGCACCGGAGGTCTGGCCGATACGGTTATCGACGCGAACGAGGCAGCGCTTTTGAGCGATTGCGCCACAGGCGTTCAGTTCGCCCCAATCAATGCAACGATGCTCGGCCATGCGATTGCGCGCACCTGCGCGCTCTATCGCAACCCCAAACTCTGGGCCGCAATGATGCGCCGCGCGATGCGCCATCCGGTGGGCTGGGACCTGTCTGCCAAGACCTACCTTGGCGTTTATAAAGCCGCTCTTGAAAGCTAAACAAAGCCCATGATCAAACCCAAACTAAGCAGCGGCAGCCCGAATACGCTTGGCGCGCATCACGATGGGAATGGTGTGAACTTCGCCGTTTTTTCGCAGAATGCCACCAAGATTGAGCTGTGCCTGTTTTCCGCTGATGGTCAGCACGAAACCAGCAGGATTGCTTTGCCTGAGCGCACTGGCCCCGTGTGGCACGGCTATCTAGAGCGCTTGCCTGTCAACACACTCTATGGCTACCGCGCCCATGGTCCTTATACGCCAGAGCATGGCCACCGCTTTAATCCAAACAAACTTTTGCTTGATCCCTATACCCGCGAAATGCACGGCACTTGGGCGAATAATCTAGCAACCCTTGGCTATGATGATGACTCCTCTGCGGCAGATCTTTCTTTTGATGCAAGAGACAGCGCTGCTTTTGTGCCCAAGTCCGTAGTCTCTGATCCGGCGCTTTTTGAAGGGCTGCGCGCGGGGCATCACAGGGCATCAAACAAAGATCTGATCTATGAAGCGCACCCAAAGGGGGCGACGATGGGTCACTCCAGCGTGCCAGATGCGGTGCGCGGCACTTATGAAGGTCTCGCCTCCGAGCCGATGCTGAACCATTTGAAACAGCTTGGCATCAAGGCGATTGAGCTCTTGCCGGTCCATAGCTTTGTTGACGATAAATTCTTGGTGGATCGCGGCCTTCGAAACTACTGGGGGTACAACTCGATTGGCTTCTTCGCGCCAGAACCGCGCTACTTTGGCCCCGGCGGCTTGCAAGGCTTTCGCGAGATGGTCGATCGCTTTCACGCTGCCGGCATCGAAGTGATCCTAGACGTGGTTTACAACCATACTGCCGAGGGCGATCAGCGCGGTCCAACGCTAAGCTTTCGCGGTCTCGACAATGCTTCTTATTACAGACTGACCGCTGGGCAACCGCGCTACTATGTGAATGATACCGGATGCGGCAACACGCTGAATGTTTCGCACCCCTTTGTGCTGCGCATGGTGCTTGATAGCCTGCGGTTCTGGGTCGAATGCATGGGCGTTGATGGGTTTCGCTTTGACCTTGCCACAACGATGGGTCGAGAGGATCATGGATTTGAACCCAACGGCGGTTTTTTTGATGCCCTGCGCCAAGACCCGGTGTTGTCGCAAGTCCAGATGATCGCAGAGCCATGGGACATTGGCCCCGGCGGGTATCGTTTGGGGGAATTCCCCCACGAGTTTTCCGAATGGAACGACAGTTATCGCGACACCGTGCGTCGATACTGGCGCGGCGATGCGCATAGCGCGCAAGAACTGGGCGCGCGATTGCTTGGCTCTGCTGACAAGTTCGACCGCTCTGGGCGACGCAGCAACGCGTCGATAAATTTCATTGCGTCCCATGATGGTTTCACGCTGGCTGACACCACGCGCTATGCCAAGCGCCACAATGAGGCTAACACCGAAAACAACCGCGACGGTCATCATTCCAACTACAGCGACAATTGCGGGATCGAGGGCGAAACCTCTGACACGCGCATCCGCGCGCTTCGCACGCGCAGGCAACGCAATATGCTGGCCACTTTGTTCCTGTCGCAAGGCACACCAATGCTGCTGGCAGGCGACGAATTCGCAAATTCGCAAAAGGGCAATAACAACGCCTATTGCCAGGACAACGATATTGGCTGGCTCAACTGGGACGGCGCCGACACAGAGCTACAGTCCTTTGTCGCCAGCTTATCTGCCTTCCGCCAAGAGCACGCTTGTGTGCGCCAAAGCCGGTTTCTGCACGGCGCAACGCGCGCGCGTGACGGGCATCCAGACGTTTATTGGAGCAACTTCGACGGTGATCCGCTGGAATGGCGCGACCCGGGGCTTGCCAATTTTTGTCTGACCCTGCGATGCAGTGCAGATGCGCCTGACTATGAGACCTGCGACGATGTGGTTTTCCTTGTGTTCAATCGCAGCGACACTGCGGGTAAAGTGTCCCTGCCCGAGCGGGCACATGGCGCGCATTGGCTGCGTGCAATCGACACAGATCGCAATAGCGGCGACCCCTTGAAAGAGGGCGACGTGACCACAGTCGCAGCGCAATCCCTTGTCGCATTTGTGCTGAAATCAAGCGAGGCAAACGCATGAGCGTGCTTGATGAGCTTGCAGCCCTTTCCGAGCTTTGCGGCATCTTGCCCGAATTCTACGATTTAAACGGCACACAGCGCCGCACGTCATCCGAGACCCAAAAGGCAATGTTGGCGGCAAATGGCATTGACGTATCGAGCGAGGATGCAATCCGATCGTCATTGGCGATGCTACGCCACGAGCAAGAGGATCGATGGTTTCCAGACGAAATCATCGTCCAAAGCAAGACCGAAGCGCCGCAACACTTCGGTCTTGGGGCAGAATGGCATGTGCGCGCGGATGGCTCTGAGGACATCATCGCGCAAGGCGCGCCCCGCGATTTCATCACAGTGCCGCCGCTTCCCTCTGGCATCTACGTCTTGACCGCCACCGCGTCAGGGCGCACGGAAACCATTACGGTTTTGGCGGCGCCAGAGCGCTTGCCAAGCGTTGAAGAGCTCACCGGAAAGTCACGGCTTTGGGGCATGACCTTGGCTTTGTATGGCCTGCGCTCCGCGCGCAACTCTGGACTGGGCGATTTCGAAGATCTCGCCAACGTCGCAGAAGCCGCCGCAGGCAAAGGTGCCAGCTTTCTAGGCATTAACCCTTTGCACAACATGGGTTTTTGCGATCACCTTGCCATTAGCCCTTATTCGCCCTCGCATCGCGGCTTTTTGAATACAGCCTACATTGCCTTGGATAAAATCCCCGGCTTGGACACCGATGACTTAAGCGCTTTCAGCGATTTACGCGCCTGCGAAACAGTGCCTTATCTTGCGCACAAGCCAGCCCATAATGCCGCCCTAGATCAGGCCTATGCGCGCTTTACAATGTCTGCCACGAAAGACGCCAAAACCGCCTTTGCGACATTCAAAAAGAACACCGCATCGGACTTGAATGACTTTGCCCGCTTTGAAGCCCTGAGCGAGATCTATGGCCCCGATTGGAAAAGCTGGCCTGAAACGCCAAAAGACCCTGCTAAAGCGCGTCTTGAGTTTCATATTTGGATGCAATGGGTCGCCAACGCGCAACTGACACTGGCGCAAGCGCGGGCCAAGGCGGCGGGCATGCCGCTTGGTCTCTATCTCGATCTGGCAGTTGGCTCGCGGCGCGACGGCGCCGAAGCGTGGTGCGCGCAAGCGGTGCTTGCCACCGGCGTTTCCATCGGTGCACCGCCCGATCATCTTAGCCCGCAAGGACAGAACTGGAACTTGACGGCCTTCTCTCCGCGCAAGCTAAAAGCGCAGCGTTACAAGGCCTTGCGCCGGATTGTTTCACAGATGATCCAACATGCGGGCGTGATCCGAATTGATCATGTGCTTGGCCTGAACCGAAGCTTTTGGATTCCTGACGATGGCAGCCCAGGCGCTTATATTCGCCAACCCTTCGAGAGCCTGCTTGCCGTAATCAAGATCGAAGCAGAGCGTCACAATTGCGCGGTTGTCGGCGAAGATCTGGGCCTCGTGCCGGATGGTTTTCGCGACACGATGCGCCATCATGGTTTTTACGGCTACTCTGTTCTGCAATACGAAAAAGAGCCAGATGGCACCTTTCGCGACCCAAGCGCGCTTTCCGCGCAAGTGCTGTCGTGTTTTGCAACGCATGACACGCCGACGGTCAAAGGCTACGAGATTGGCCGCGACATTGATTGGTGGCACAAGCTCGACTGGATCGATGCGACAACCGCAGATGATGCGCGCGCGCAGCGCAGCGCTGAAGTCACTGCGTTCAATGGCGATGGTGCGTTTGAGCCCAGCATTCACGCGCGCTTGGCCTACTCGGATGCGGCTTTGGTCTCTGTGCAGCTTGATGACATAGAGGCAAATCCAGAGGCGCAAAATCTGCCCGGCACCATTGACGAACACCCCAATTGGCGACGTAGATATAGCGAAGCTGTAGAGACCTTGCCGCAAAATGCGACGCTTGTCTCGACGAGCGAGACCATGCGCAACGCCGCAAGAAGCCACGAAAACTAGGGAGCAAACCATGCAGATCAAGGTTGTTGAAAGTTCGCCCATCGAAGGCCAAATGCCCGGCACCTCTGGGCTGCGCAAAAAGACCCGAGTGTTTATGGAGCCGCGGTATCTTGAGAATTTTGTGCAAGCAACTTTTGATGCAATCGGCGGCGGCGCTGGTAAATCGCTCGTTGTCGGCGGCGATGGGCGGTATTTTAACAAGCAAGCGATTCAGACGATTCTGAAAATGGCCGCTGCAAATGGTGTGACAAAGGCGATTGTTGGCCAGGATGGGATCCTTTCAACTCCTGCCGCATCGCATCTGATCCGCTTAGACAAAGCCGATGGAGGCTTTATTCTTTCTGCAAGCCACAACCCCGGTGGCATCGACGAGGATTTCGGTATCAAGTTCAACGGTCAAAACGGTGGACCTGCCCCCGAGACCCTCACCGCGAAAATCTTCGACGCGACACAAACCATAGATCACTTCAATACCTTGGAGATGGGCGATATCGATCTCGCGGTAATTGGCACATCTCAGCTTGGCGACATGAATGTGCATGTTGTCGATCCTGTTGAGAGCTATGAGGCATTGATGCAAAGCTTGTTCGACTTCGGCGCAATTCGACAGATGTTCCAATCCGGCTTCACGATGCGCTTTGATGCGATGCACGCGGTGACAGGCCCCTATGCACGCGCTATTCTGGAGGGCACTCTAGGAGCCGCCAAGGGAACCGTCGTCAACGGTGTCCCGCTAGAGGATTTCGGCAAAGGCCACCCTGATCCCAATCCGATTTGGGCCAAGCCCCTGATGGATTTGATGATGTCCGACGAGGCACCGGACATTGGCGCTGCCTCTGATGGCGACGGGGATCGCAATATGATTGTGGGGCGCGGCACTTATGTGACGCCCTCCGACAGCCTCGCCATATTGGCCGCAAACGCGCATCTCGCACCCGCCTATAGCGGTGGCCTTGCTGGTATCGCACGGTCGATGCCAACCAGCGCCGCAAGTGATCGCGTCGCTGAAAAGCTTGGCATTGGTGCCTATGAAACGCCAACGGGTTGGAAGTTCTTTGGCAATCTGTTGGACGCTGGCAAGGTCACAATTTGCGGCGAAGAAAGTGCCGGTACTGGCTCTGATCATGTGCGCGAAAAAGATGGGCTCTGGGCGGTTCTGCTGTGGCTCAATATCCTCGCAGTGCGCAAACAATCCGTCTCTGACATCGTCACGGATCATTGGACAACCTACGGGCGCGATTACTACTCGCGATACGATTTCGAAGCCATCGCGAGCGATAAGGCCAACGCGCTGATGGACGCCCTGCGCGCGCAATTGCCTGACCTTGCAGGCAAGGTTTCTGCATCGCTCAAGGTTTCGGCGGCGGATGAATTTTCTTATGACGATCCGGTTGATGGCTCCCTAAGCAAGAACCAAGGTCTGCGCATCGCGTTTGAAGGTGGCGGGCGCGCCGTATTTCGTCTTTCAGGTACAGGAACCGAGGGCGCGACCTTGCGGCTGTATCTAGAGCAGTTTTCAGGTGTGGATGGCGACATCGATCTTGCGCCGCAAGACGCGCTTGCGAATGTACGCATGGCCGCATTTTCAATCAGCAACCTCGAACAGTTTATCGGCAGAACCGAGCCTGATGTGATCACTTAGGGCTCAGGCCATTAAGGTTGTTCAAAGGTTTTGGTGGAGCCTAGGGGGATCGAACCCCTGACCTCCTGCATGCCATGCAGGCGCTCTCCCAGCTGAGCTAAGGCCCCAATAAGACGCGCGCGCCTCATATTGCACGCTCATCTAGGCAAGGACACCATCGGGATCAAGTGAAAACCAACCCCGATGGCAAATTCTAATTAGCTGTCGTCATCGTCGGATGCGACATCTGCGATCTCATCAAGCGAAACCGTGTCATCGTCGTCATCATCCAGCACGTCATCGCCAAGATCCAGATCAACGTCTTCATCGTCATCCAGGATCACTTCTTCTGCGTCATCGACCTCTGCCTCTTTGGCTTTCTTGGTCGCTGCATCCTCAGCGTCGGCTGCGATCATCCGGCTCTTGCCGTTTTCCATCTCGATCGTCTCGCCCGTGTAGGGGCTAACAATCGGATCTTTGTTCAGATCGTAAAATCTCTTACCCGTGGTCGGGCACAGGCGCTTGACGCCCCATTCTTCCTTGGGCATGAAAATTCCTCACGCAATAATTGGTCATTCGACGGTCAACGGCAACTGCCACAACCTTCGATGGGTGTCAAAGGTTTAACAGGGTTCAAGTGCATATGGGCGAGCATATTCTAGACGGCAACCCTCCGGTCTCTGTTATTTTACGTAAATCTGCGCGCGCTAAACGGATTTCGTTAAGAATTTCACAACTGGATGGTCGCGTAACGCTCACTTTGCCGCGTTTCGTGAGTGATGCTGAGGGAATCGCTTTTGCGCGTGAAAAAGAAAACTGGCTGCGCAAGCATTTGGACAATCGCGGGACGGACAGTGACATTCAGTTTGGCGCGCAGCTCCCTGTTGAGGGCGTGATGCGACACGTGGTTCCCAGCGAAAGCAAACGCACCCATCTGAGCGAAACCGCGTTTCACATTCATGGCCCACCCGAACAGGTCGCCAAGCGCGCACAAGCGTTCCTGAAGCAAATGGCGCGCGATAGGTTGGCGGCTGCGTCGGATCACTATGCGCAGGTCTTGGGCAAGCCTTATAGCCGCTTGACCCTGCGCGACACACGCTCGCGCTGGGGGTCGTGCTCAAGCGCGGGCGCCTTGATGTATTCATGGCGTCTGATTCTGTGTCCACCCGAGGTTTTGCGCTACGTCGCCGCCCATGAAGTCGCGCATTTGGCGGAAATGAACCACTCCAGCGCATTCTGGGACACAGTCACACGCATTCATGGTCCCTATGATGCGCCGCGCACGTGGTTGCGCAAGAATGGCAGTGGGTTGCATAGTTTTAAGTTTTGAGATCCGTTATGCGGACTTTTCTGCCGTTCAGATTTCCTTGCAGCGATCCCAAAGTTCTTGATCACGTCGGCCTATCATCGAGCCATAAACCATCTCATCGATGCACTCAGCTTTGTAGTTCTCTAGAAGATATTTTGCATTCAATACAAGAACTGTCTTTCGGTTCACAAAGAACGGTATAGGACGAAGCCGTAAGCTCAGACTTGCTCCCTGCAACAATGTTGAATTTCCAGCTTTAGAATTTGCAACTTTCTCGACATCGATCCCTAACTGAGATGCAAACTCCATGTTCTTAATGTCTTCGACCCCGTCAAGAAGAAGCACCCAAATATCAACATCTCCTAGCCCATCCAGTTCTCGCGACGTGAGCTGACCTTCGGCATCAGTCATCACGTTGGAGAACTAAGGGGGGTTTGAATATAGCTCTCCACTTTGCCAAAAAACGAAAGTCGACGGGTTAATCTTCCGTTCATAGAATGCCAACTTGTCGTACTTCATGGATAGTAGAGAGAAGGCAAAATACGCCAACAAGAGAACCAGATCGAGGCCAATTATTTTCAGTGCCAAGCCTAGATATTTTCTCATGTTTTTTGGACCGCAAGATCAATGTTGGGTTGATGCTTTTAAGAAAAACCTCGCACCGAACCAGATGTCAACGAAGGTAATTTTGGGCG
>CAYQZI010000038.1:0-20208 GCA_964421835.1 uncultured Planktotalea sp. | reverse complement strand
CAAAAACGAGGACGTTTTTAGGGATCACTGCACTACTCAAAACCAGTCAGCATAGAAGGAAGCAATTTTTCATTGCTGCCTCCTTCTATCATTTTTATCTAGCCCCGATGCGAACAACATCGCCATCGAACGTTGGCACCGCCATAACGAACTCATCGGTGGGATAACACAACGCTTGCTCCTCCAGAATGCCAAGCGCAATTTGCTCACCCATTCGTAGGCTATCATAGTAATCGGAGAAATAGTGAACGCCAGCCATGTTTCGACCAATAGAAATGTTCGCAGCCAGCTTATTTAGCTCACCCTCTAAGGTAAGACCACAATCTGCCGCGCCGCGAAGATCCAAGTTATTACCGCCATTCATTACTTCGAACTGCACAGGCTTAAGCCCACTTATTTGCCTTTGGAAACCAATATTCCCGCTTCCATCATCCACAAAAACAGAGCCAGTGTCGAAAAATGCCTTCAAGATTGTTACGCAAGCCCCCGCGACCGTGGCATGCCCTGCTCCGTAAGTCGGATGCATTGGAGACCCCTCAGCAAAAGCCATCGGTAACAGAGCCGTGGGGTCGCCCCCCTGTTTTGCAGATTGGTTAAACTGTCGAATTTCGTCGATTGTCGGGTGAATACCATCATACAGTTTTTTCAGATGATCACAGATTGACGGTTCATATCTATCAGTAATTTCGGATGTCTTCTCGATCCGCGCGGCCAGTGCCTCGGGACGCAATCGTAAATGATTATTAAACTTTTGATAGCGAACCGCTTTTAACGCGCGCGTGGCAACTTCCGTCACCAGCGTCAGTATGTGTGGTCCGCCATACAGCGCAAAACCACCGGTGTTAGATTGAACCGATGTGCCATTGATTGGATCATGCAGCATCCGATCCCCGGACAAATTTGCAAATGTAGGATCTAGTGGGGTGCCAGAGCTAAGCATCCACAAACATGCGTTCAAGTATGCCTGGTAAAGAGCATCATAATGAACATACGTTGCAAGGTCGCGAGGAGTGTAAATAAATCGCCTTTGGCCCAGATTTTGTCCGGGTGCACCAAGATTTACGTCGTAGCCTTGTTGTACGCGATGCCAGTCATCCCAGCGCTGCATATAGTCACATTCTGGTTCTGCTGTAAGAACGCGCTGATTGACCGATTGAGCTCCGAAATTGATGTACCCATCGGAGATGTCGGTCAACCCAGCTTGGTCACGGTTACCTATCACTAAAAACTGTGAAAGGTACGGCCCGCTCTCCACTCCTGGCGCCGATCCACGAAAAGCTGTTTGTCGCGTTAGGTTTCTGTTCTGGTCTGTTTTTCGTGGTCTCCCAGAAAAGCCACCGGTGGCAAACGCATAGCTGTTCAAGCGAGCCACAGCGTCGTTCAGCTTCCCCGACATATTTCCGCCGCTTTGATCAAAAGAGTTCAGTGGCACGTCACGCAGCATAGCTAACTCATATACCTCCGCCATCTCGAATGCTAACTCTGCGCTGCAAAGCTCGGGCGCTGGCGACATCGTAACTGCCTGTGCGTCTGGGCCAATCAGATCGTAAGATGTGCCTGCGGTTGGGGCCTCCCACTTTCGACGAGGCTCGCCACGAGGCACTGGTACCTTGGTTGTGAAAGCGTCAATTTGACTTGCATCAATTGCGCGACGAAACTCTTCGAACGCTGCTGGCTCTTTTACCAAGCCAGTGTCAAAATCGTGATCCAACCCTTTGGTGAAACTCATTGCGTAATGCGCCGCGCTATATCTTTGCTCATCGCCGTTAGCACGATGTTCTGGATGGTGGCGATGCTCTGACAAATGGGCAGCGTCGGAACGAATTCGACGCGCATTTACAGCTCTATCTTGAGTCATATTTTGTCCAATCTTTGTTTTTAAAAAGCAATTCTAATCAATACTAGAATTCCAAACTAATACTTGTGGAGAGTCAAAACTTGATTGATCAACATACATATTTTCACGATTTATTCACGAAAACTTAACGTCGATACTCTCCAAATTTTCTCTTGAAATGCCGCACGTTAGCGCTCATCATGATACGCGATTTGAACCAAAAAATGATAAAATTGGATAAGTTCTTTTCTTTAAACTTGAAAGATCTTCATGCCCGACAATTACGTATCAGATACTGCAAATACGACGATATTGCAGGAAATCTATCATGGAGGAACACCGGCCAGACCCGGTGGGGTTTCTGACGATCAGATAATTCTTTCCTACCATAACCAAACACAATCATTAACTCGGCCAGATGTCGTAAATATGCTGCTGGCGCGCTATTCTCAACAAATTGGGAGCACCCCGCAATCGCCTCGAGATTTTCTGTTTGGTATCCAATTCACACCAGCACAAATTTTGAATTCACTCTACTGGCCGAATGGCGATCAAAACGCCCAAGGAAGGTCGAACTGGGCAGGATTCCACTCTGGAACGTGGTTTCAAGATACGGGCCCAACATTCGAGGATAACGCTCGTTGGCATGCGCCAATTATATCCGGAACACATTCATCAGGGGAAGACTACTGGTTCCAGAAAGTGGAATTTTTCGAACCAAGTTGTACGACTGTTAGCAAGACCGGTTGGAATCAATCATGCTCAGCAATTGACTATTTGTGGGGTTGGGATCCCAAGGGGGTAGATGTTCAGCCTTCGGGCGGGAATGTCGGTGCGCATCTAGGTTTCAAAGTATCAACTTCAGATGCTGATGTTATCGTTTGGTTCACTAAGAATGAGTGCTATTTGGAAGCTATCGCTCAACAATTGGGACAGCGTCGCCGTATTAGCGTTGGATTATTTGGCACTGACTTTTGGGAAATTAGTTAAAACAGGATTGTTCGAAAAATGTCTCGCAAAATTGTAGTTTGCCTTGATGGCACCGGAAACGAAATTGAGAAGAATGAGTCGAACGTATTACGGCTCTATAAATGTCTTAATCGATCAGAAAACCAACTAGTGTATTATAACCCTGGCGTTGGCACGCTGGATACACGGCCTTTTTCGCGTGTTTTTCTTAGCAAGCCCAAACAAATCTTGGGGTTGATAAACGGACTTGGTCTAGAAACCAATGTTCTGCGCGCTTACCAATTTCTATGTGAAAACTATGGCGAAGGCGATCGTTTATATTTCTTTGGGTATTCTAGGGGAGCTTATACTGCCCGCGCGTTGGCTGGGTTTATTAACGATTTTGGTCTTGTAGCGCCGCAAGAATTCCATCTGATTGCTCCAGTTTTTCGGGCATGGCGTAAGATCAACAACGACGATCCACGTTTGAAGCATGCAAAGCTAAGGATGCTCGAAAAAGCGTTTCAAATGCGCCATCCTTCGATCCGCTTTCTTGGCCTTTGGGATACGGTCAGTTCACTCATCCGGCTAGGTTTTGGTAAAGGTACGTTCATTCAGTTTGGCACGCATTCCAGCGTTGACGAAAACCCTTCTGTTGAATCTGTCCGTCATGTTTTGGCAATCGATGAAACACGAAGGTTTTTCCGGCACCAATTCTGGACAGAAGGGCAAACCTACTTTGGAAATCGCTTTAAAACGAAAAATGATCCGCCCCCTCAAGACGTAAAGCAAGTTTGGTTCGCTGGCACCCATACCGACGTCGCGGGTAGCTTGAACGAAGAGCAAGCCGGGCTTTCCAAAATTACGATGAAGTGGATGCGAGAAGAGCTAGATGCGTTAAGTGTCGATGGGCTTGATTTTCGAGACATCGTCTACAAACGCTATGTCTTAGGCAAAGAAGACAAGGTCACTAAGAAGATGGGGCTCAAAATTTCTGAGCCAAACCCCGCAGCGCCGCTACACAGCCAAATGAAAAAGGGTTGGTTTCTGCTTGAAGCATTCCCGCGTTTGCGCAGCAGATCACGCTGGCCAAAACAGTGGGGGCTTTTGGGTTACTATTTTCCGTTTGGGCAATACCGGTACATCCCTTCTGGCTCTGATATCCACCCAACCGCTCTACAGCGGCGCGATGACAAATCAAACAATTACGATCCGCCCAACTTGAAGGATTTCTAATTGGCCAAGCAAACTGTAGTCGTACTGCTCTTAAGAGCAGTCAAACGGCAAATCAAAAGTGCATTATAATCAGTTTTAGTTCGCGTTGGTTCGGCATATTCGGTGTATCTCATGTTGGTCCCAATCGTCTATTTTTGGCTGCTCAGCAGTTGCTCTTGCTTGAATATCTATCGAAGACGGGCAGTCGGATGACGGTGTTTTGGCCATCATCGTCTTTACTGGTGCGGCAATCTTCACGCTCTTCAGTTATTGGTTGGCTCGAAAGAAGCCGCTTGAGTAACAAGTTAACAAAAGGATCGTTTCGCTCACGGCCCAGAGCCAACCTCTGGCTGCCGATTACACTGCTGCGCTGGCAGATCGCTTCGCCGCCATTCCAACATTTATGACAGCGTAAGCTTTAAAATGCAGCCCATGTTGCCTTAAGTACGTTTAGTCAACGTCCGCCTCCAGATTGAATCTTTCAACAAACAGCGCCTGTTGGAGATGATAAATAGCGGATCTCAGCGCCTCGCGACAGGAGAAGGCTTACTGAATTTCGTCACAGCCAAAAGCACAAAGCCAGTTGTTCTAATTGTCGATTGGTATTGGCCCAAAGCGATCTTATTACACTCGGAACTTTGTACCCAATCTAATCTCAACCGACGAGTTTACGCCGCCAAAGGCAATTGCATATCTTGCGGTAGGAGCAGTTTCGCTTCATAGGCTTTCAAGCAAATGCGAGCTGTGTTGCCATATGATGTTGGGTCGCTTCGCAAAGCAGGGAAAGCGGCAAATAGATCTTCGCGGGCTTGGCCTGAAATAGCGGCAACACCAACATCACCGGCAAAGAAACTCTCAGTAGCGGCCCCTTCGGCATAGATCACTTCGTGAGAGTCAAACATGAGGTGAACGTAAGTCACCCATGGGCACGGCGCGCGATACACATTCATGCCGTCTTCCAGATGTGTCGCCGCAGCCAGCACTTCAGATGCGCCAAAGTTTAGCTCGCAATCATAGCCCTCGAATAACAAGCGGTGTTGAGGCGAAACCAACAAAGAACGCCGCGCACCTATCATATGGCTTTCGACGCGCACCGGCGCAAACTTTCCCTGACCCGGAACTGTTGATGTACCCACCCAACGCAAGGGTTGCGCACCATGATCTCGGGTGATCACTTTGTCGCCGGGCCTCAAACTTTCGATCGGGCGCTCACCGGTCTCTGTCAAAATCAAAGTACCGGGGGTGAAACAGATGATGTTCTCGATATCCGAGAACGTCACCAAGGTCCCATCGGCCATTGTGAAAGAGCCGGAGACCGCTCCAGCGTCCGCGCTCGCGGTAAATGTAATGTCGTCCTGCGTAATATCTGCGGTCAATTGCAAGGTGTCGCTATCCGCTCCGCCTTCGTCGCCGCCGAAGATGTTGATCGCGTCTGTTCCTGTCTCGCTCAGATCAGCAAGCGTGAAATAGTCATCACCGTCGCCACCATCAGCTGTATCGCCTTGCGCCACACTAAAGTTGTCATCGCCGTCGCCACCGATCAGACTGTCCGAACCGATGCCACCGATGAGTGTGTCATCGCCGGCTTCCCCCAGAAGGGTATCATTACCAGCGCCGCCATCCAGACTGTCATTGCCGCCTGTGATCGGGACAGGAATAGTGTCAAAGTGAACATCCGAAACCCAAATTGCCTGCGTGCCGCTTTGCCCGTTTGCGTAGATGATTTCGATTTGATCGACAGGGCCAGCGATCTCAATCAAAGCCGACCCGCCCGCACTGTTGGGGCTTTCACCGACAGTTTCAGCTGTAATGGTGTTACCTGATACGGTATCGCCGCCCTCAGGCGTGATTGTCACGGTGACGGGATTGCCATCGGCATCAAAGGCGTTAACCGTTACAGTATCCGTATGGTTGCTATTGCCCCAATCGATGTCGTTGATGCGAAACGCAACATTCTGCACTTCGCCCGACATGCCGCTGCCAGATTGGGCGGCAAAATCAATCGTCGTAGTTGATGTGGCCCCATCGCCATTCCCAAAAATATAAGCGCTGGAATTTGGATCAAACGGCTCTCCGGATTCAACATAAGTTGTGTCGCTGGTTTCAACTTGCAAAACCGGATTGTTGTTTCCATCGTCCGTCATGCTGACGGAAACATCCATATTGCCTGTGTCTTGGGTAAATCCGCCTGAAATATCAGTGCCGTCGCCGCCTTGGGCATCCCAATTCAGAGATTCTGCGGTGACGTCAGCTAGATCACTGTCGCCGTAGAGAACATCATCGCCCGCTTCGCCCTCTAACGTGTCATTACCGGCCCCACCGTAGACGGTATCATCTGCGGCACCAGCCTCGACACTGTCGTTTCCATCGCCAGCATTGACCAGATCGGCATCCCCGGGTCCGCCGCTTGCATCGCCACCGTCGATGACTTCGCCTTCGGCGTCACCTGTGTAACTGGCGTCAATCGTATCGTTACCAGCTGTTCCGCTGACCATGCCATCGGGAAACGTCGGATCGCCGCCTACAAAGCTGACCTCATAGGTGCCAACTGGATCGCCATTATTGAAATCATTGCTTTCATAGGCCAGCAGCTCAGTCCCGTTGCCTGACCCGTCCAGCAGCACATCATTTGCGCCACCATCGGTCCAACCCACATCAGCCTGATCGCTGCCGCCGCTGCCCGACCATTGAATATCCTCATAGATGTATTCGAGGGTAAAATCGCCGCTTCCGTTGTCCGTCAACACCACTTGAAACGAGTTGTTGCCGCTGCCTGAATAGGGCGCGACCCCGTCCCAGGTCATGATTATTGTGCCGCCAACTGGATCTATGTCCCAATAGATTTCACCGCCGGAATTGACATTCACATCGGCAAAGAACGGTGCCAACATGGGCGTCGTTTCAGCACCCAGATTGGTTGTACTGAAGTCAGTAAACGCCGATCCGAACGAGATCGTGCCGTTCGAATTCAGATATATCTCTGTGTAGTTGGTGCCATAAAAGTTGATCCCCCCCGCACCAAAAACGGATGTGACATCAATCTCGACCGAGCCATCATCAACCCCGCCTGCGGCCTTTGACGCGCTCGAGTAAACACCCTCGCCGTATCCAGCGGGTCCTCCCAAGCCTGTGTTCATCGTTGGCATTGCTCTGCTCCTGCCTCGCAGCCCATTGAGCCGCGCCTGTGTATGTGGATCGGCAATCTGACGTCGCCTGATCCGTTGTCTTCAGAGAGTGGTTTTTATCAAACTGAACGCTCTGTTTCCAAATTGGGTACAGTAGACCTGAGGTCGAAAAGCAGCAGGATTTAGTCAAGTTCTCGGCAAATTGGGGAAATTTTGAGGCGGCATTCCTTTGCGGACACTGTCGCACACGTGGCTCAAGGTTTGAGAGATGATGGTTTTGGTAATTCTGTTTTTGCAGAAAGTAGTGAAGCCCGCAGCCGTGTCCGTAATGAGTTAGCTAAAGCAATAGGCTAGTCGCAATATTTGCACAGCATGGGCGTAGCGTCATTGACGGCCCTAAGCGTGCCTTAAACCCGATCTCTGAGCATTGTCGCAGCAATCTGCAATGTGGAATTTCGTTAAAGACGCAGTATCGCAACCGACTGAACTCACACCTCAGTCTAATTGCGAGACAATGTTGGCTATTGCTGTTGCCAGATGTAGCCTAGGCGTTGCACCTACTAGAGTGGCGCCTTCATTCGCATAAGAAATGACGCCAGTCTTAAGGATCGATGCAGCGCTGCCAATCTGACAGGTCTCGCAATCCACGGTCACAGCCGCGACGCCGCGCTTTTCCAAGGCTGGCAAGCGGGTGGTTCCTGCATTGTTTTTACCTTTACCAGCGTCGGAAAACACCACCAACCGAGCTTGAGCTTTACAGGCACGTTTCGGATCCCCCCCAATCAGTCCTCCGTGTGATCCGGTAACAATCAAACGCCCAGCGTCCTCTGGCGTGATTAACGAAGCGCTGTCTACGCAGAGCAGTTTGACCTTAGTGCCGTCTATCTGCTCCTCCCATCTGTTCTCCTTTGGAACATCCAGCTCACCATTGGGCGCGCTGGCGGCTTTCATCAACTCGGCGGCCTCCTTAACCGACTTCCCAATCGCCACCCCCAATGCCGAAGCAGTACTGTTGGCGAAACTAATGACGCCATTTTCCAGCATGTCGGGCGCAGACCCGATCTCGGCGCTCATGCAATCAACAGCGGCTGCCGCCATCCCGATCTTGTCCAGCTGTTTGACGCCTGCGATCCCCGCTTGGTCGAGACCGATGCCCGCATCATTTAGAATGACTGCTTGAAATCCAGCCCTAGCCGCCAAAGCGCCCGCGATCAGACCGCCGTGCGAGCCGCAGATAACGACAGAGGCCCGCGCTTCCGGCGCATAGTCGGTGACCGAATTTAGCAAACAAAGGCCGCTGTCCATTACGTCATTCCCAAGACCATTTGACAAGCAGATTAGATTTTGTTCCTAATATCGGTCAAGATGATTCTGATAGCCGGAACTTAAGATGTCATTTGAACAAACTGCCACCGGACCTGTAGGCTCAATTGCCCGCGCAGACCTTGCTTTGCGGGCACTGGCAGAGGTGCGTGATGGGTCTACGTTTACGGAAATCATGGCGCGGACAGGCTTTACCCGGACGACGACACATCGGGTGCTCGCATCGCTGATCGACGTCCAATACGTTTTTCAGGATCCTGGAACGCGCAAATATCACTTAGGACGCGCTTTGTCGGAACTATCGCAGACTGCGAACCAAAGCCAGGTCGCGATGACGACGCAGCGATCTGCTCAGCGCATAGCTGATGCCAGCGAAGACACGGTTTTTGTCACAGTGCGTGAGGGGGCCGCTTCGGTCTGCGTGCTGCGCGCGCAAGGGTCCTTTCCGATCCGGACCCTGACGTTAGAGCCCGGGGATCGCACGCCCGTTGGTGTCGGTGCGAACGCCCAAGCGCTTTTTGCTACCCTGCCAGAGAAACAACGCAGCGCCGTTGCAAGTGTGAATGAGCGCTGGATGGAAGACTACAATTTTACGCCTGAATTGGCGGCTGAATGCTTCGCGGATTTCCAGAAGCGCGGCTACGCTTACAATCCGAGCCTCGCTATTCCGGGGATGAGTGCGATTGGTCTGCCGATTGTCACCAGCGATGGCCGGGCCAATGTATCAATCGCGATTGGCGCTATTAACGAACGCATGACTCTAGAACGGATTGAAGATGTTTTGGTCCCGCTTTTGCGCGAAGAAGTCGCGCTCCTAAGCAAACGCTTCAGCACTTTGCAACAAGAAGGACTGGCGTAGTGGCAACGAACTTCGATGTGACCCAAGGGCTTGCCCGATTGGACATGATGGAACGTATTCGCGCCTTTGAAGAAAGCGCGCGCTATGCTGCGGTTGAAAAGGAGTTGGTGCTTGGTGCCATTCACCTCTCCATTGGCCAAGAAGCTGTAGCTGCTGGCGTGATCGAATGTTTGCGCCAAGACGACTACATCACTTCGACCCATCGCGGCCACGGCCATACGTTGGCCAAAGGCGCAGATGCGCAGGCCATGATGAAAGAGCTTTTGGGGCGTGAAGGAGGTTGCTGTGGTGGTCGAGGCGGCTCGATGCATATCGCGGACTTCGGCGTTGGCATGCTTGGGGCAAATGGTGTGGTCTCGGCCAATATTACTATCGCCGCGGGTGCGGCCCATGGGGTGAAACTGCTGGGCGGTGACCAAGTCGTGGTTTGCTTCTTTGGTGATGGCGCAGCCAATCGTGGACCGTTCCTTGAAGGGTTGAACTGGGCCGGCGTGTTTGAGCTGCCGATCTTGTTTGTTTGCGAAGACAACCAATATTCCGCCTCGACCAAAACGTCGGACATGACGTCTGGTGATAGCCTTGCAGATCGCGCGCGCTCGCTTGGCTTGCGCACCACTGAAGTTGATGGAAATGACGTGACTTTGGTCGCGGATACTGCACGTGAGATTGTCGCGCGCATTCGCGAGACCAGCGTGCCAGAGTTTCTTCATGCACAGACCTATCGCGTCGATGGCCATACCTTCTTTGATCCAGCGACCTATCGTCCTGAGGGTGAGGCCGATGCAGTTGCGGCAACGAATTGCCCAATCCAACGGCAACGCGACGCTTTAAGCACCGCTGGTGTTCAGGTCGATGAACTGGATCGAATTCGCGCTAATGCGGCGGATGAAATGGCGCGGGCTTTAACGGTCGCGACCGACGCACCTTGGCCTGCGGACAATAGTGTTTTTGATCATGTTCAGGACATCGGTTCGCCAGCTCAGGAGGCGTTCTGATGCCAGTGATGAGCTACGCAGATGCCGCCAAGCTTGCCGTTGCAGAAGCGATGCGCGCTGATCCAAAGGTTTGGTGCGTTGGTGAAGACTTGGGTCGCGGCGGCGTGTTCAAGCAATACACTGGGTTAGTCGAAGAGTTTGGCCCCAAACGCATTTCTGATGCGCCTATCTCAGAGGCCGCAATCATGGGCGCGGCCTTTGGTGCAGCAATGGTCGGCACGCGGCCTATCGTAGAAATGCGCTTTGCTGATTTCGCGCTGTGCGCGACGGATGAGCTGATCAACCAGATTGCCAAGGCCCGCTTCATGTTTGGCGGTCAGTCCCGTGCCCCGATGGTGATCCGCAAGCCTATGGGCATGTGGCGATCATCTGCGGCGCAGCATTCGCAGTCGCTTGAAAGTTGGTACGCGCATATTCCGGGGCTTGTGGTGGTGTGCCCATCTACGCCTCAGGATAACTATTCCATGATGAAGGCGGCAATCGCCTGCGATGACCCGGTCGTTTACCTCGAGCACAAGAACATTTGGGCGCTCGAAGGGGACGTTGATACCTCCGACGATGGCACGTTTGGCAAAGCCCATATCCGTCGCAACGGATCGGATGTAACAATTGTCTCATGGTCAGATGCTGCGAATTTGGCGGTTGAAGCCGCAGATACGCTTTTGTCGCGAGGCATCAAGGCCGAGGTCATCGATTTGGTAAGTCTCTGGCCTTGGGACAAATCGGCAGTGCTTGAAAGCGTCAAAAAGACCGGACGTTTGGTTGTTGCGCATGAATCCGTTTCTGTTGGTGGTTTTGGCGGCGAAGTCATCGCGACTGTTACGCAACAGGCATTTGGACATCTAAAATCCGCGCCACAGCGCCTTGGATCACCACGCTCGCTCGTGGCCTACGCGCCTAATCTCGAAGACCAACTGCGTGTCACCACCGATATGATCGTGAACGCAGCGCTAAAAACACTGGAGCCAGTACCCACATGACAAGCAATGAAATGACCGGCGGCGAGGCGCTTGTACGCATGCTTTTGGCCCATGGGGCTGGACCGATGTTCGGCATGGGGGGCTTTCAGCTTTTGCCATTCTATGATGCGGCACGGCGTCTAGGCTTAAACCATAACCTGATTAACGACGAACGCTGTGCGGTCTTTGCGGCGGATGCCTATGCCAAGGTTTCTGGCCGTGTCGGGCTGGTCGATGCAACGCTTGGGCCGGGTGCTACGAACCTTGTGACCGGACTTGTTGAGGCGTTGAACGCTGGCTCGCCCATGGTTGCGATCATCGGCGATGCACAGCGCGATCACGCTGGTAAAAACATGACGCAAGAGACAGATCAGGTGTCTATCCTGAAACCTGCTTGTAAAGCATTGCTTCGGGTTGAAGCAGTGCACCGCATCCCCGAAATCATGCGCTATGCCTTTGCGATTGCGACCTCTGGCCGCCCTGGACCGGTGGTTGTTGATGTGCCGGAAGACGTTTGCCACGGGCTACATGGTTTTGAGGAAGGTGATTTCTTTGGTGATCCAGCCAATCAAGCCGCCCCATCCTTGCGCTGCCGACCTGATAGCGCGAGCCTTGCGAAAGCAGCAGATATGATCGCAGCAGCCGAACGCCCGATCTTGCTCTGCGGTGGCGGTATCCATCTGTCTGGTGCCTGCGAAGCTGTGACCGCTTTCGCCGAGGCGAATTCCGTTCCTGTGGCGCATACCATGTCAGGCAAAGGCGCGATTGCGTGTTCGTCGCCTTTATCAGCGGGGCTATTCGGACGTTATGATCGCATCGCAAACGACCTAATCGCAGCTTCAGACTGTATCATCGTGGCTGGTTGTAAACTGGGTGAGATCGCGACGAAGCGCTTCACTATTCCCAAGAAAGGCCAAACGGTCATTCATTTGGAAAACGTTCCAGAGGAAATGCAGCGGACTTATGACCCGACGCTGCGGCTTTGGGCAGACGCAAAACTGGGTCTTGAAGACCTCACCACAGCGCTTGCAGACATGGCCGCCGCGCAGCAAGCCAAGCGCGTTGACTACCTTGCTGAAATCCCGGTCAAAATGCAGGTCTGGCATGATGATGTTGCATCAGAACGGCTTTATTCCGAAGAAGTTCCGGTCAATATGGCGCGCCTGATCACTGAGCTGAACAATCATCTGCCGGACACTGGTTATCTCATTGCCGACGGCGGTTTTGCCGCGCATTGGGGCGCGTTGGTATTTAATTCTAAGAAAGCGCGGCGCGCCTTTGTCCCAGATCGCGGCTTTGCCTCTATCGGATATGGGTTGCCCGGCGCGATGGGCGTTCAACTTGCGGACCCTGACGCCGTTGTTGTTGGTCTCACCGGTGACGGTGGCTTCAACATGGTTTTGGGCGAGCTTGAAACAGCCCGTCGCATGAAACTGGGCGTTAATATCATCGTCGTGAACAATGCAGCATCTGGCTACGTGAAGGCGTTGCAGCATCTGATGTATGGCGAGGGGAATTACCAGTCGTCCGACTTGGAAGAGACGAACTACGCCAAATTGGCAGAGGCGATGGGCTGTCATGGCGTTCGTGTCGAGGAGCCGGGCCAACTTGAAGCAGCGCTGAAAGAGGCCTTTGCCGTAACGGATCGTCCAAGCGTGATTGACGTCATGGTGACACGCGATCCGAGCAAAATGCTGCCAGCGGTCGATAACCGCACAGTGCAAGTCAAAAAGGGAGATCGGGTAGCATGACGGCGATTGTTATGAACGGCGCTTGGGCGCGTGAACATCCAGCTTCAAATATTCAAGCCTATCTCAAAACAATATCGCAGGGCCGCTATGCGCAACCTGCGGAAATCGCGGACACAATTGCATTCCTATCGTCAGATAAGGCCGGACATATCACCGGGCAATGCATCTGTGTGGACGGCAGATGGGTCCACGCAGGCGTGGGGGTCGCATCACTCAATTAAACAACTAAAACTAGGGAGGAAACTATGAAACTAACGACATTAACAACGGTGGCTGCGCTCGCGGCGACATCCGCAATGGCGGCGGATATCGAAATGCAGTCGATCTATCCGGGCTCATTGCCCTTGCTTGGCCAAGGCGGCGTTGAGCTAGGGCCAAAGGTTGCATTGCTGACGGGTGGTTCGGTTAAAATCAACTTCAACCAACCGGGTGAGCTGGTTGCAGGCGGCGAAATCTGGGATGCTGTGTCCACCGGTGCTGTAGACGCAGGTTGGTATAGCCCCGGTTTTGCAGAAGGCGTTGTGCCATCTGCATCGCTTTTCACAGCCTTCCCATTTGGCCCAGACGTGCGTGAGTACACTGCATGGTGGTACAATGGTGGCGGTAAAGAGCTTTGGGCGGAAGTCACAGCCGACTTCAACATCCATTCTGAGCTTTGCTCAATTCTTGCACCAGAAGCCTCTGGTTGGTTCAAAGAAGAGATTAACTCTGTCGACGATCTGGCTGGCAAGAAGATGCGTATCTTTGGCCTTGGTGCGTCCGTGATGCAAAAGCTGGGCGTTCAGGCGCAAAGCATGTCACCGGGCGATACGATGTCATCTCTTAATACAGGCGCACTTGATGCGGCGGAGCTTAGCTTCCCAGCGATTGACAATGCACTTGGCATGCAAGAGCACGCAAAGCACTACTACTTCCCAGGTTGGCACCAACAAACTTCTTTGATCACATTCATTATCAACAAAGACGTTTGGGATGGCCTTGCTGAGAATGAGCAAGCTGCGATCTCAGAAACATGTGCCGCGACTGTTGCTCGCACAACGGCGCAAGGCGAAGCGATCCAGCTTGAGCCTTTGGCCAAAATGGTCGACGAAGATGGCGTGATCTTGCACCGTTGGAGCGACGAAATGTTGGGTGCCTTCTCTGGTGCATGGGATGAAGTCGTTGCCGAGAAAACCGCAGAGAACGAAGAGTTCAAGAAAGTCTGGGATCATATCAGCGCATTCCGCGCAGATTACGCCAAATGGGCTTCTTTGGGTTACCTTGACTAAAATCTGTTTCAAACCAAACTGGCCGCGGCAGCACCTTTTGCTGCGGCCAAATTTGTAGTGCTATGCAAACCTTACTCAGAATATCCGACATCCTTAGCTGGGTGTGCAAATGGGCGGCTCGCTTTGCGGGCCTTCTTTTGCTGATCCTAACGGCGCTTATTATGTATGACGTGATCGGGCGGAAATTCTTCAACACCGGATCGATCAAACTGCAGGAGCTTGAATGGCATCTACACGGTGCCATCGCGATGCTATGCTTTGGCTACGCCTATACGCAGAACGCCCATGTGCGCATTGATATCTTTGCTGGCAAAATGTCTGACCGAGCCAAGCTTTGGCTCGAATTCTGGGGCATCTTGCTGCTTCTTATCCCCGGAATGCTGATCCTCGCTTGGTATGGCTATGCCTTTGCCGAACGTTCGTTCATTCGCAATGAAGTGGCACCGGGGGGCTTGGGTCTTTCCAATCGCTGGATTGTTAAATCCTTGGTGCCTGTCGCAGCCCTGCTGACGATATTTGGCGGAGTCGCCGTGGCGATCCGCTGTCTCGCGACGTTGCGCGGTGTCCGCGAGTCGCCTTTTGAAAGCCGAGGCTTATGGAAACGCTAATCGAAATCCTTCCGGGCCTCATGTTCGCGGCTTTGGTGCTTGGGCTTTTTTCGAACCTGACAGTTCCTATTGTTCTGACTGGTGTGACGCTCATCTTTGGTGCGATAGCGATCAGTTTGGGCGAATTGCGCATGGTGCATATCTCGCTTTTGCCCAACCGGATTTATGGCGGGATCATTGAAAACCATGTGCTGGTGGCAGCGCCGATGTTCATCTTCATGGGCATCATTATGGAAAAGACCCGCATCGCCGAAGATCTTTTGCTGTCTTTGCAGCAAGTGATGCGCGCGATCCCCGGAGGTCTTGCGCTCGCGGTGGTGCTGATGGGCACGATCCTTGCTGCAGCAACAGGCATAATTGGCGCAAGCGTTGTGATGCTCACGGTGCTCGCGATTCCGACGATGATCGAGCGTGGTTACTCGCCGTCCTTCGCCTCTGGCACGGTGGCGAGCGCAGGAACGCTTGGCATTCTGATCCCGCCATCCGTGATGCTGGTCTTTATGGGCGACCTTCTGACGCTGAACTTGGCAAAGCTCTTCGTCGCTGCCTTGATGCCCGGGCTAGTGCTTGCAGGCGTTTACCTGATCTACATCATCGCAAAAGCGGTTCTTGATCCTGCCTCTGCACCAAAAGCACCGCCGCTGACGACCAAAGAACGCGAAGGGCTTTGGCTCAACTTCACCATCTCATTGGTCGTGCCCTTACTTATCATCATCACTGTGCTTGGTTCGATCCTAGGCGGCATAGCCTCCCCGACAGAGGCTGCGGGGGTTGGCGCTTTCTCCGCCCTCCTCTTGGGGTTGCTGCGCGGTCGGTTGAACTTCAAAACGCTGGGCGAAAGCATGGACGGTTCTGTGCGCACGCTGGCGATGTTGTTCTTCATCTTCGTTGCGGCAACGGCCTTCAGCTATGTGTTTCGCAAAATCGGAGGCGAGCACTTTATCGTCGAAACAGCTGGTGCGTTGAACCTTGGCGACTGGGGATTATTGGCGATGATGATGGTCATGATCTTCATCATGGGCTTTTTCTTTGATTGGATCGAAATCACGCTGATCCTTTTGCCAATCTTTGCGCCAATCCTCAGCTTGATGGACTTCGGTGACCACGTAGCTCAAGCCGATCTGATCTATTGGTTTGCGGTGTTGATGGCGGTGAACTTACAAACGTCATTCCTAACGCCGCCCTTCGGCTTCGCGCTGTTCTACCTCAAGGGCGCTGCGGGCGACATGGTAACGATGGGGCAAATCTACCGCGGGATCATCCCGTTTGTGTTTTTGCAGATCGTGGTTCTGGTATTCCTGATCTGGAAACCCGAGATAGCGATGTGGCTCCCGAATGTGGTGCTCGGAAAATGAACCGCTTAAAGGGCAAACGCGTTGCAGTTGTTGGTGCGGGATCCATTGGTGAAGGCTGGGGCAATGGCAAGGCCGCAGCCGTGCTTTTTGCAAAGGAAGGCGGTACCGTCCTGTGCGTCGATCGCGACAATGCTGCAGCAGAAGCAACGTGCGAGCTGATACAGCAAGATGGTTACCACGCAGAGGCTTTGGCATTAGATGTCGTCACTGAGGGCGCTGGTGACGTGCTGATCGACGCGATGCAACGGCATTTCGGCGGCATCGACGTGATGCACTTTAATGTCGGGATCAGCAGCACCGGGGGTGTTCTGGATACGACGGACAATGACTGGGATCGAATCTTTGACGTAAACCTCCGCTCGGCCTTTCGACTGACACGATCCGTCGTGCCGCTCATGCGCGAACAAGGCAGCGGCGCACTCGTCTATCTATCCTCGCTCGCGGCGACTTACTCCGGCCCATACTCCTATGTGTCCTACGAAACCTCCAAAGCAGCACTTTGCCGTTTTGTCCGCTCCGTTGCTCGCGAAAACGCGCCTTACGGCATTCGCGCGAATACGATCCTTCCGGGCGTGATCGACACCCCACATGTCCGTAGTTTCGTTGACAGTGACACTGACCCAAAAGAGTTAGCAGAACGCCGCGCTGAAATGGTTCCACTGGGCCGCCAAGGTACAGCATGGGATATCGCTCAAGCCGCACTGTTTCTGGCATCCGATGAAGCAAGCTTTGTCACTGGTGTTGACTTACCCGTAGATGGCGGCATGTCCGCCTAAACGAAGACGCGATCCGCTGATAGTTTTGGCCATGGGTCAAGAATTTGGGGCATAGTTGTTTTTCAACACTCGCCAGAGGTCACAGAATTTGTGCGCGACCACAACAACCGACTACTTTGAGTCGGATCCACTGCCTCAAATGCCCTTTTTTTTGCGCTTCGCGCCTATTTGGATGTACGGCTGCGTTTGGAACTTTGAGTTCACCACCGTCATACGGCAATGCAGAGTTACGCGGGTTTGACGTGAGGCTAAATGTCAGTTTCACACCCACGTGAGTGACGGCTAATGAGATGTACCGATTGCCACATTCCCTTGGGTTTAAGACTTATCCAGTGCGTGGCTCAAGTCAACTCAAGTCAAGTCAAAGCCCAGTCCCTTTTGTTTTGAAGATCAGCAATGTGCAAATCGCAGCTTACGTCAGTGCCGCTAAGGTCAAGGGATGGTTCGTCAACAAAAAGGGCGCTCAAAACGAGCGCCCCTCTTCGTAGAAAGTAGCAATAGGTTAGCCGTAAATAGCGTCTTTGCCGAAGTGCTTTGTCAGCATGTAGTAGACAACAGCGCGGTATTTGTTGCGCTCTGATTTGCCATAGACTTCAATGACCTTGTTGATCGCTTCCATCAACTCAGGACCATCTGCCAAGCCGAGTTTCTTCATGAGAAAGTTCTTCTTCACCGTCTCCAGCTCAGAGGGCTGACTGCCTGCGACTGTAGAGGCATCTGCGTTATAAATCGCAGGACCGCATCCGATTGTGACTTTCGTCAAAAGGTCCATGTCCGGCGTCATACCGCATTTATTCTTCAGATCATCTGCATATTGCGCGATCAGATCGTCACGTTTTCCCATCAAGTTTCTCCCTATCCACAGCTTTCGCTGACGTTGTATCATGTGTGAGTGCCGAAGCTGGCCAAAGGTTAGCGATTAAAGCCAGCAATTCAATGATATTTCTACGGGGGTTTTCCCCTCAAACACGAAAGATCAGGCATTTTTGGCCAACTTTGCCCCATGCCCGTAACCGCAATTTTCGAAACGAATTGTCTCACTGATGGAACAACACTTAGGTTTTCGCCTTTTCTTTCAAGCCTCTCGTTGTGTTTTCATTCGACGTTGTTGTCGCCTCAAGTCCTAATAAGTGGACCAAATTTGCAAAGCCCCAAGGCGAAGACACTAGTCTTTAGCTAACCAAGCGGCAAGCATCCCAATGCGCCTTAAAGTCGTCTGTAAATTCACGGTAAATTTGCGGTTAGCCAGCCTGCGGCTGCGCCCATTTGAGTAATGACGCTAATCTTGCTCGCACTTCCCTTGCAAGTCGTGCACTTTGGATTGGAACCGCAAAGACGAAAGCAAGTGCATGAACGACAGTAGGACTGTGTCTTTCACTCAGATGAAAGACGGCACCAAAGAAGACTATGAACTGCTAGAGAAGCTGGAAAAGCCCTACCTTGCTTTGACCGCAGATCGTATTTTGGACGAACTACGCCGTCAGGGTGACGTTTCGCTTGAGGGCTACAAGATCACCCGCCTCGATCACGCTCTGCAATCTGCGACCCGCGCGCGCCGCGATGGGGCTGATATCGACTGGATTGTTGGCGCTTTGTTGCATGACATTGGTGATGGGCTTGCGCCACAAAATCATGATCGCTTCTCCGCAGAGGTCATTCGCCCCTTTGTGCGCTGGGATGTGGCTTGGGTGGTCGAGCATCACGGAATTTTCCAAATGCTCTATTATGGGCGTCATTACGGCTGGGATGAAAACGCACGGGATCGGTTCAAGGACCACCCCTGCTTTGACAGCTGCGCCGCGTTTTGCGAACGCTGGGATCAATCGTCGTTTGATCCTGAGTATGATCAAGACGGTTTGGACAGCTTCGAGCCGCTTGTGCGCAAGGTGCTCGCACGCAAAGCCTATAGCGCAGATGTTGTGCAAGAGGGCACAGTCACGTCCTTGACCGGTAGTGCATAAAGGCGTCTGATCACGCTATACCCAGCTAAGGAGCACCGCATGAAACGCAAAGAATATTCAGGCAAGGATATCACCGTCACCTTTGATATGCGCCGCTGCATCCATGCGCGCAATTGCTTCTTGAAGCTGCCGCAGGTGTTCGACCCGGCCCAGCGCCCTTGGGTTCAACCTGACAACGCGCCCGCGGAAGAGATTGCCGCGATGGTGCGCACTTGCCCGTCTGGTGCCTTGGCCTTTCGCAAAGATGGGGCCGATGAAATGATACCGCCTCTCAACCGCATCACTGTTCTTGAAAATGGTCCCTTGGCACTGGCAGGCGAGGTTTCTGTCGAAGAACAGAATGCCGAGCCACGCGTTACCCTGTGTCGTTGCGGCCTATCCAAAAACAAACCCTACTGCGATTATTCGCATGTAGAGGGCGGTTTTGAAGCAAGCGGTGAACCTAAAGCCAAGACACCGCCCCTGACTGATGATCGCGGTGGTCCTTTGAAGGCTTTTCGAATTCCTGATGGCCCATTGAAGCTAGAGGGCAATCTTGAGCTGACCACGGGAACAGGGGTAAAAATTGGCACGCATGAAAAGGCGTTTCTGTGTCGCTGCGGCGCTTCGCAGAACAAGCCTTACTGTGACGGGTCGCATAAAGCTGCTGGATTTAGTGATACCTGATGTGACGTTTGATATGGGTGCGTGTCTTCACGCACCCTACTTTGGCGAACATCCGTAAGGTGTGTGGTTTCCCACGCACCCATATCAAGCTAGCGGCAAGTGCCCCACCCTTTGTTCTGTAGGTGGAAATGGTCGGCGTGCGCAGCGTTGTAATCCGGCCCCAATGTGGTGCCAAACCAATCGCATGAGGTGTCGCGCACCTCTCGTAAGAACTGCGCTTTTTCGTCGGTGCCCTGCCAATCCTTGAGCAGGCGAATGCGCGTTCCATCGCTTAGATCGAAACCTGTGATATCAATCGCGCTCGCCGTCGCATGGGTGCTCATCCGAGTAGAGCCTGAGATACGCCGACAGTTGTAAGACCCCACATGCCGAATTCTGCTCACACGCGCGCCAAACAGCGCTTGCGCGATTGGCTGAACACCATGCTCTTCCCACATCGCTGTGCGCAACGCAGTTGCGCAAGCTGTTTCGATCGGACCAATATCTGCACGCCCAACGCGCGCGAGACTAACGCGTCCTGTGATGCCGCAATCGCCATCACCCTTCAGATCGTCCATCTCTG
>CAYQZI010000037.1:17097-20421 GCA_964421835.1 uncultured Planktotalea sp. | reverse complement strand
CCGGGGCAAATGCCTGTGCGATTGCCGATGCGAAAGATATGCGTATCGACGGCTTGGCTGGGATACTGCCACCACATGTTTAGAACCACATTCGCCGTTTTACGCCCGACACCGGGAAGCGAGACAAGCGCTGCGCGCGAGTTCGGCACGACCCCATCATACTCATCCACCAAGATCTGACTTAGCTTGATCACGTTCTTGGCTTTGTTGCGATACAGTCCGATGGTTTTGATATGCTCGATCACGCCATCCAGCCCCAGATCGAGCATTTTCTGCGGCGTATCGGCGATCTTGAACAGTTCTTTCGTGGCCTTGTTCACTCCCACATCCGTCGATTGCGCCGACAGCGCGACAGCGACGACCAAAGTGTATGCATTCGTGTGATCCAGCTCGCCCTTTGGTTCAGGCTCGGACGCTTCAAAGCGCGTGAAAATCTCGCGGATCGTGTGATAGGGCAGCTGTTTCGCAGGTTTTGTCATAGCGGTGGCCTAGCCTGTTTACGCAGAGCGGATCAATAGGGCAGGCCGACGTAGTTTTCCGCCATCGCCTTTTGCGCAGCCTCATTGGTGCGCAGGAATTCAATCTCGGCGATCTGCATTTTCACATCAAACTCTGTTTGATCAGGGAAACTGTGCATCAGCGACGAGAACCACCAGCTAAACCGCTCTGTCTTCCACACCCGCGCCAGCGCCTTTTCCGAATAGGTATCCAAGCCCTCGGGCGAGCCATCTTCATAAAATTGCCGCAAGCCGTTGTAGAGGTAGTGGATATCCGACGCGGCTGTATTCAGCCCCTTTGCCCCAGTCGGCGGCACGATATGTGCAGCATCACCGCAAAGGAACAAACGTCCCCAGCGCATAGGTTCCGTCACAAATGAGCGCAGCGGCGCGATGGATTTCTCTATCGATGGACCCGTCACCAGTTTTTCCGCCTGATCCTTCGGAATGCGGCGTTTTAGCTCGCCCCAGAATGCGTCGTCGGACCAATCTTCGACCTTATCCTCTGTGGAACATTGGATGTAATAGCGGCTTAGGTTCTCATTGCGCATGGAGCACAGTGCAAAGCCACGCTCTGAACCGGAATAGATTAACTCGTGATTTACAGGCGGGGTTTCTGACAGAATACCTAGCCAACCAAAAGGATAAACCTTCTCATACTCTTTACGCACATCAGCCGGAATTGTTGGACGGCTCACCCCATGAAAGCCATCACATCCGGCGATATAATCGCACTCAATCCGACGCTCTTCACCAGCAACAGTATAGGTCACATAGGGCGCATCCGTGTCCGCGCCATTGATCACCACATCCTCGACGTTGAATTCGATCTTGCCATTCGCCGCCTCGCGCGCG
Source organism: uncultured Planktotalea sp. (assembly GCA_964421835.1). Lineage (GTDB taxonomy): Bacteria > Pseudomonadota > Alphaproteobacteria > Rhodobacterales > Rhodobacteraceae > Planktotalea. Next base: position 19,069 of record CAYQZI010000037.1, on the reverse strand, counting down.
GCGTATAGATCGCGCGTTACTTCAGTCTGGCCATAGACCGTCACATGATGTCCTGCGTGTTTGGTGAAATCGACGCGAAACATGGTATCGCCGAACGACACGAGCGTGCCGTCATGCACATACCCCTCCGCGTCCAAGCGATCTGCAACGCCCGCTTCGCGCATCAGGCTCACAAAACCACGCTCTAAAACCCCTGCGCGAATACGGCCAAGCACATAGTCCTTGGTTTGGCGTTCCAGCACGATGCTATCAATGCCGCGTGTGTGCAAAAGCTGGGACAGCAGAAGACCAGAGGGCCCACCACCAATAATTGCGACCTGTGTTCTCATTTTCAAAGTGCCCTATAGATCAATGACAATATGCCCATCCGCGTCCGCAGCGCGCGATTGGCAAGTGATGATTTCGCTCTCGCGCTGTTTGTTCGACAGCACAAAGTCGCGGTGCTCAACAGTGCCGTCTTTTAGCCCGCATTTGCACACCCCGCAAATCCCGTCAGAGCATTTCACATCTATCGAAAAGCCATTGGCGTTCAGCACATCTGCAAGGGTTTCATCGGCGCTGACGGACAACTCTTTGCCCGACTTTGCTAGTGTCACAGTGAACGCATGATCCACATAGTCAGGTTGTTCTGGGACAGAGAAGTATTCCAAGTGCCGCGCCTCTTCCGGGAAGCCTTGGCGCGCGGCGGCTTGAACGACGCCTTGCATGTAGCGATCAGGACCGCATGTGTAGACGTGCCAGCCGTCTTTGTAGCCCTTTAGCATCTTATCCAAATCAGCACGTTTGCCCTGGTCTGAAAAATGGAACGTCACATGTTTCGCCCAGGGCATCGCCTTGAGGTCCTCAACATAGCCAGCGCCATCTTGGGTGCTTGCGGAATAGTGCAACTCAAATGGTTTGCCCAAAGCGTGCAAGCGATGTGCGAAGGCGATCATTGGCGTAATGCCGATGCCACCCCCCATCAGAAAAGTCTTGCTCGCCTCCTCAATCAGCTCGAAATGGTTGATGGGTTTCGAGATAAAGACCCGTCGCCCTTCGTTAAAGATACGGTGCATCATCAGCGAGCCGCCACGCCCCTCGTCCTCTCGCAGCACGCCGATCTGGTATTTCGAGGTATCCGCAGGATCGCCAGACATGGAATATTGGCGCAGGAAATCAGGGGTGACGACAACATCCAGATGCCCGCCAGCGCTCCACTTGGGCAGGGCAGAGCCATCCCAAGCCGTGAACTCGTATTTCGTCACATCGGCTGTCATCGCTTCGGCCTTGCTCACCCGTGCCATGATGACAGGTGCGTCGGTGAAATCGGGGCGCTCATGGGCGAGCCCGTCAGTCTCACCTCTTGCAAGACGCGCGCGATACTCATCCGCGCTGATCATATCGCGGTAGGCTTGGATACCCGCCTCGCGATCCATCGGGAAGGGATAGGGATAGGGCCAAGGCGCAAGGTTCGCAGGATAAACCGCCAGCGTTTGATCCTCGAATTTCAGATCCAAGTCCAAATCCAGATCGCGGCGGTTGATCGGCGCGGCCGGTTCTTTGTAGCCGCCATCTTCTTTCAGCTCTAAATCCCACCACCACTTTTTCGCGTCATTTACACCGCCATTGCCCAGCGTATCATCAAGTTTGGCGAGCACGGGCGCAGCCTTTGGCAGGTTCATCGCGGCCCAACGGAAGGGTCTTTCCTTGAAGATCCCCTCAAGGTTCCATGGACAAGTCTTCATGCAGCGCCCACACATGGCGCCGCCTTCGGTGGTGATACGGTACGTGGTGCATTTAACGCTGTCGGATTTCCAAATCTCATAGCCATTGAACATGGTTTTCGGCCCAGCGGTGATCGCCCCCGAAGGACATTCGCGCGCGCATTTGTTGCAGCTCTCGCAGAAGTTTTGCAGACCAAAGTCGATGGGCTTGTCATGCGCCAGCGGCATATCCGTAGTCACTGCGCCGGACTTGAGACGCGGGCCAAGCA
>CAYQZI010000037.1:6296-16997 GCA_964421835.1 uncultured Planktotalea sp. | reverse complement strand
TTTTCGGCGTTGCGCTCTGCCTCTGTTGGCTTGTGCGCTACGCGCGCGCTTTTCCCGTCTTGCAGCAGAACAAACGCGCCCAGCACACGGCGCTGCGAAAACGCATGGGCACTTTTGCGCGCATACCAGCCGCCTGTCGCGGCCTCTTGCTGCTTCTTGCCCAGATCGCCAAACTGCGCGCGCGCGAACATGTCTGTGCGTTTTGGCACGCGGGCGACGCGCGCTTCATCGATGTAGGTGGTCGGTTCTTCGACGCGTTTGAGTTTCTCAAACGCATGCGCCCCGTCAACATAGCGCCGCTTTGCGTAAGGATCACGGTTCAACGCGCTTTTGGAGGTGCCTTTGCCCAGCCACCACGCCGGGCCGTTGGGCTGCTCACTCCAAGGGGCAAGCGGCGCGTCGGTGGCCATCTCGAAATTGGTTGTGATCACGGCAAGGCCAAAGCCCTCGCCAATATAGGGTGCAAAAAGACGACCCTTTTCAACGCTCGCTAGTCCTGCGGCAACGGCGAGTTGATTGAGATCCACATCAGCGGAAGACACCGTATGGGCGCGCGCAGAATAGCCGAGCAGATGCAAATATTCCGCAAGAATGACCGCCGTTTCCGTGCCGCGCAAAGCGGCGCGATGATCCTGTGTGCCCATGATCCACTCAGATCCAGGCTCATGGTCTTTCGGGTCGCGGTGATGCTCAACCAGCAGCACTATGGCATGCGTGTGATGATCAATCGCGTCTAGCGGGGCTTCGATAGACTCCTTCAGGGCGGCCATGATCTGATCAATGCCAGAGGCCAGCGTCTTGGTTTGTTTGGTGCGAATATCTTCAGCGAGGCGGTCAATATCGGGGTTAACCGTCGGCTCTGCCAGCCGCGCACTCGTGGGCAACGCGCAGATGCCGATCATCGATGTATCCTGAAAATACCCGAATGCTTTCATATGGTTGCTGCGTTCTTGCGGATCACTTGGCGCGCTGGCAGGCGTTGGATTGACCACCCCCTCGCGGATCGCGTCCATCATCGCTTGATATTCGCCCATAGCATTCACAAGCGAATGCGGCGTCGCCAGATTGCGAAAATCAAGCTGTTTGGACGCGGGCACAGCTCCAAGATCAGGCATCACATCCGTGCGCTTTAAACGCTCCAATGGATACGGCCCCATGTGAAACGGGCGATCCTTGGTCGAAAAAAAGCGCATGCCCATTTTTTAAATCCCTAAGCTCGAACAGGGTGCGTTTTGCGCCCAATGGTGAACGCAACGCTAGCAGTAGGATTCACCCATGCCAAAGTTTAAAATGAGCGCGCAGGTTCATTTGCGCAAAAAACGGATCGCTCTGGCGACAGGCGCGCCTTAGATTGACCCCATGAACACACATATCACACAGGGCCAAGAGGCCAGCTATCACTACAAACTCGTGCGCCGCGCTATCGAGCGCCTTGATGCCAGCGATGCACCCGTTTCGCTTGAAGAGCTTGCGGCAGAGATGAACCTCAGCCCAACCTATCTGCAACGGCTGTTCTCCAAATGGGCGGGCGTGTCGCCGAAACGCTATCAGCAGTTTCTGGCGTTGGATCATGCGAAAACGCTTCTGCGCGCGCATCACTCTACGCTCGAGACGGCCGTTGATACGGGTCTATCCGGCGGTGGCCGTTTGCATGATCTTTTCCTGCGTTGGGAAGCGATGAGCCCCGGCACCTATGCCAAAGGCGGCGCTGGGCTGACGATTTACACAGGGTGGTTCGACAGTCCATTTGGCCGCGTGCTGGCCATGGGCACCGATGTGGGGCTCTGCGGTATGGCCTTTGCAGAAGAAGCGGGGGACAGCGCCACATATGATGATATGGCCGCGCGTTGGCCCGATGCGACGTTTGTGGAAAACGAAGACAAGCTGAAGGCTTGGATGAGCGCTGCGTTCGGCGGCGTGGGCGAACGTAAGCTGCATCTGATCGGCGCGCCCTTTCAGATCAAGGTCTGGGAAGCCTTGCTGCATGTGCCAAGCGGGCATGTGACCACCTATTCCGATATTGCCCGCGCTGTTGGCAGCCCTAAAGCTGTGCGCGCAGTTGGCACGGCTGTTGGCAAAAACCCTGTCAGCTGGCTTATCCCCTGTCACCGCGCCCTGCGTAAATCGGGTGAGCTTGGCGGGTATCACTGGGGCACGCCAATAAAGCGCGCAATGCTGGCCTATGAATCCGCCGAGCGCGAAGCCTCGGGTGCGCAACTGGCGAAATAGCGCTCAAATTCCCCGAAAGCAAAACTTGGGAAACTGATTCGCAGGTGTTACAGTACCCTCAGCTCCGATCAACGGAGAGAGCATATGAGGCATAACATGACACGATCCACATTCCGTTTTACGCTGTCCGCAGCATCCGTTTTGCTACTGACGGCTTGCGTTGCGCCTGATCGCGCTGCGAATAACGATTTCAAGAAAACCACAGCTGGCACAGCCATTGGCGCTGGCGTTGGCGCGGTTGCAGGTCTGATTTCCGGCGACAGCAAGCAAGAGCGTAAATCCAACGCCATCAAAGGCGCGCTGCTTGGCGCAGCGGGCGGCGCTGTTGTTGGCAACGTTCTGGACAAGCAAGCCGCAGAGCTTCAGCAAAGCCTTGGCAATGATCGCGTGACGATCACCAACACGGGCGATCGCCTGATTGTGACGCTGCCGCAGGACATCACTTTCGCCTCTGACAGTGCGACCCTGTCGGGTGGTATCCAGAACGATCTGGTCGCCGTTGCAAACAACCTTCAGTCTTACCCGCAATCGACTGTTCAAGTTATCGGCCACACAGACAGCACAGGTGAGGCGGGATATAACCAGTCCCTTTCAGTTGATCGTGCAAATTCTGTTGTGAACGTGCTTGCCGGGTCCGGCGTTCCGTTCACGCGTTTGCAAGGCATTGGTCGCGGTGAAGATCAGCCTGTTGCGACAAACCTCACGGAAGAGGGCAAAGCCCAAAACCGTCGCGTTGAGATTGTGATCTTGCCGACGACCTAAAGTTTGAGCACTACAAAAATACACGAAAGCCCTACCAAACTGGTGGGGCTTTTCATTTTTGCACAGTCGCCCTGCGCGGGGTGCGATTGAGTTTTGTGGCGTTTTGCCTTTGATAGGTGGCAAGTGGAACAACTCAAAAGGTCGATTATAATGACAACTCCTAAAGTTCTTGGCATCTCCGGCTCTTTGCGTGCCGCGTCTTTCAACACCAAACTCATGCAAGCCGCGATCATTTCGTTTGGGGATGCGGATGTGAGCGTCGCTGACCTTAATCTGCCGCTTTATGATGGTGATCTTGAGGCCAAAAGCATCCCGGAAACGGTCACAACGCTCGCCGCTCAGGTAGCGCAGGCGGATGCGATTATCGTCTCTAGCCCAGAGTACAACAAAGGCATTTCAGGCGTTCTAAAGAATGCGCTTGATTGGGTCAGCCGAGTTGAGGGCAATGTTTTTGCCGCGAAACCCACTTTGCTTATTGGTGCGGCTGCGGGGCGCACGGGGGGTGAAACCGCTTATTTCATGACGCGCAATTGCTTGTCCCAGCTTGGCGCTGTTGTTCTTGCCACCCCTGCGGTTCTGGTGGCTGGCGCGTTCAAGGAATTCAACGACGATGGTTCGTTGAAGAGCGAGCAGTATCAAAAAAGCTTGGATACTGCGGTGGCGACGCTGCGAAATGTCACTGTGCCGCGTTAACGGATTGAGGCTTCGGGCCGGAACCCTTCTGGGATCTGGTCCGTGCCGTCCAAAATGAGATCGGCCATGACCTCCGCTATTTTTGGGGCCATGCCGAAGCCGATTTTAAACCCTCCATTCGCGATAAATGCCCCCTTTTTCAAAGGATGGTGCCCAATCATCGGCGCACGCGATTTTGAACGGGGGCGCACACCGGCCCAACGTTCAATCACAGGGGCATTTTGCAGGATTGGAAACGCTTGTTTCGCGCGCGAAACAACGTCGTCGAGTTGATTGTCCGTGCTGATTGGGTCGTCGAAAAGCCGCTCGCTGGTTGATCCAATCGCGACAGTGCCATTGCTGTGCGGAATGATATGCAGGGCATCGGCAAAAAGCTGCGGCGCGTCAGGAGATGCTGCAAAGTCCAGAACAGCTGCCTGACCTTTCACGCCATTGCCAACGGGTTGCTCCATTTCCTGCGCAAGCTGCAACAACCCCTGCCATCCCGTCGCTTCGACAATAAGGCCCTGCGCAGGGCCTTCGGTTTTCACTTCGCACCCTTTGGTTTGCAAAGCAGCAACCAACGCGTTGCACGTCATTCTGGGATGCATACGTCCGCTCAAGGTATCATTGATCAGCAGACCCGTTGCGCTTTTGGGTGCCCAATCGCCACGGGCTTCAATCACATCAAACTCTGCAAGACCTTGCCACAGCTCTTTCGCGCCTTCACATCGCTTCTGTGCCAGTTCTAAGGCGCGCGCATCGTTGATAGGCTGCAAGCGTCCAGAGCGTGCATAGCCTGTGCTTTTGCCGCCAAGCTCTTCAACGCTGCGCCAATAGCTCTCCGCCATAATCAGGCTTTCGAATTGGAACTGTTTCTTGTCGTTCCAATTTTCCGGTGTGTGCGGCGCCAGCGCGCCAACGACACCGCCGCTAGAGCCAGCACCAACGCCATAGGGATCAATCACTTGCACACGTGCGCCACGTTGCACGCAGCTCCAAGCGATGCTCAGCCCGAAGATCCCTGCGCCATAGATCGTGATGTCAGCCATTGCCATTTGCGTCGCCTCATGTCCAATGCGTGTAAGCAGCACCTAAGGCAAACACGCATGAACGACCAGACAAGCACGCTCGATTGGAACGAAGATGGCGTTCCCATATCGCAACGCTTTGATGATCCTTATTATTCGTTGAACGATGGCTTGGCCGAAACACGCCATGTGTTCTTAGCGGGCAACGGTTTGCCTGAGCGGTTTGTCGATGGATTTCATGTCGCGGAACTGGGCTTTGGCACAGGTTTAAACTTGCTCGCGACTTGGCACGCTTGGCGCGAGAGCGGTACCGCTGGTAAGCTGCATTTCACCAGTTTTGAAGCCTTTCCTTTAGAGATCGCGCAGATGCGTCAAGCCTTGGACGCTTTTCCAGAGGTGTCTGATCTGGCGGTTGAGTTGCTTGAGGCCCTCACTCCAAGTGGGGCTGAGCGACATGATCTACACTTCACGCTGATCACTGGCGACGCGCGCGAAACCTTGCCTGCATGGCGCGCGAAAGCTGATGCTTGGTTGCTTGATGGGTTTTCGCCCGCGAAAAACCCTGAACTCTGGGAAGCGGATTTACTGGCGGAGGTCGGTGTTCACACTCACCCAAATGGAACATTCGCAACCTACACTGCCGCAGGCTTTGTGCGCCGCGCTTTAAGCGACGCAGGGTTCGACGTGGAGCGCGTCAAAGGGTTCGGCCGAAAGCGTCACATGAGCATCGGAACCAAACGCGTATGAGCCAGAACAACACGTCCCTTGGGATCGGCTTGATGATTGCCACGACCTTTGTGTTTGCGATGCAGGATGGCATTTCGCAGCACCTTGCGCGGGAATACAACGTGATGATGATCGTGATGGTGCGTTATTGGTTCTTTGCGGCTTTCGTGATCACTGTTGCCTCGCGCGCCAAGGGTGGCTTGCGCAAGGCTGTGGCGACGGATCAACGGAAATTACAGATCTTCCGAGGCGTTTTGCTGGCGGCTGAAATCTGCCTTGCGGTGCAAGGTTTCGTTTATTTGGGGCTTATCGAAAGCCATGCAATTTTTGCCTGCTATCCACTGATTATCGCGGCTTTGTCAGGGCCAATATTGGGCGAAAGCGTAGGCTGGCGGCGCTGGGCAGCGATTGGCGTCGGATTTGTGGGAATGCTTATCATTTTGCAGCCGGGCACCGGTGTCTTTTCACCCTATGCATTGATCGCGCTGGCCTCTGCTTTGATGTTCGCGCTTTATGGCCTGCTGACGCGGTACGTGGCGCGCAAGGACAGTGCTGAAACCAGCTTCTTTTGGACGGGTGTGTCTGGCGCTGTGGTTACGACTTTGGTTGGCATTGCCTTTTGGGAGCCGATGAGCTCCGGCAACTGGCTTTGGATGGGTCTGCTGTGTTTGACGGGGGCAGGGGGGCATTTTCTGCTGATCAAAACCTATGAGGTTGCAGAGGCCAGCGCGGTGCAACCCTTCGCCTATCTACAACTGGTCTGGGCGTCGTCACTAGGGCTTTTGGTTTTCGCAGAGCAGCTTCGCACAAACGTGGTCATTGGTGCGTCGCTGATTGTCGCGGCGGGAATTTTCACATTGCTGCGCGAACGAATAGCCGCGCGCCGCGTTTGAGCCTTGCGCGTTGAAGGCGTGCGTGATTGCCTGTCCATAAATGGAATGAGGAGAATGAACATGGCCGGAATATTTGAGAGCAAACTTGCCGAGCTTGGTGTGACGTTGCCCGACGCGCCTGCGCCCGCTGCGAACTATGTGCCTTTTGTGCAGGTCGGGGATCTGGTGCATGTGTCGGGTCAAATTTCGAACAATGAAGCGGGTTTCATTACCGGAAAACTTGGTGAGACGATGACAGTCGAAGAGGGCGCTGCTGCCGCCAAGACCTGCGCAATTTCGCTGCTGGCGCAAGCAAAAGCAGCGTGCGGCGGTGATTTGGATCGCCTTGTGCGCGTTGTGAAATTGGTGGGCTTTGTGAATTCGACTGCTGATTTTGGCGATCAGCCAAAGGTCATTAATGGCGCATCTGACTTCATGGTCGAAGCGCTGGGTGATGCTGGACGCCATGCGCGCTCTGCTGTTTCCGCCGCGTCTTTGCCCTTTGGCGTTGCAGTTGAAATTGAAGGCATCTTTCAAATCAAATGAGCCGTTTGGACCCTTCCTTTCTAAGTGCGCCCCTTGCGCATCGTGCGTTACATGATGTGAAAGAAGGTCGCCCAGAGAATTCTCGTGCGGCGATCAAAGCGGCGATGGATGCTGGCTATGGCATTGAGATTGATGTGCAACTCTCCAGCGATGGCGCGGCGATGGTGTTTCATGACTATGATCTGAAACGCCTCGCTAAGGACAGTGGACCGATCCAGCAACGTTCTGTCGCGGATCTGGGTCGCGTTATCTTAAGGGGTAGCGACGAAGGGATACCGACGCTTGTCGAGGTACTTGAACTGGTCGCAGGCCGCGTGCCATTGCTTATCGAGATTAAGGATCAAGACGGCATGATGGGCGCAAATGTGGGCCGTTTGGAACAAGCCGTCGCGCGCGATATCGAAGGCTACCAAGGACCGCTTGCGGTGATGTCATTTAACCCGCACTCGGTGCAGCAAATGGCGATCCATGCGCCTCAAGTGCCGCGTGGCATTGTCACCAGCGCTTACAACGCCGAAGATTGGCCGCTGCTGCCTGCAGGCACGCGGGAGCGTTTGCGCAAGATCGCGGACTTTGACAGTGTCGGCGCGCGCTTTATCTCTCATGAAGTGGAAGATTTGGGATCAGAGCGCGTGGCAGAGTTGAAGAGCAAAGGCGCAGATATTCTGTGCTGGACCGTCAAAAGCGCAGCGCAGGAAATGCGCGCGCGCAAGGTCGCAGATAATATCACGTTTGAGCAATATCTGGCGAAGCACCCCACCGCATGAGCGAAACGCCTGTCGAGATAGAGATAATCGCGAGCCTTTCACAGATTGGTGCAGAAGCGTGGGACGCTTGCGCTTGCCCTGAAACGCTCGATGGTGGTCCACCTGATGATCCTTTCACGACCTATCGTTTTTTACATGCGCTTGAGCAAAGCGGATCCGTCGGCGCTGGCACAGGATGGCAGCCGCAATATTTGACGGCAAAGTTAGGTGGTGAGCTCATCGGCGTGGCACCGCTTTACGCAAAGAACCATTCCCAAGGGGAGTATATTTTTGATCACAATTGGGCGCACGCCTATGAAAATGCAGGCGGGCGCTACTATCCGAAACTGCAAGTCGCAGTGCCCTTTACCCCGGCCACGGGTCGGCGTTTGTTGGTGAAGCCTGAGTTTGAACAGGTCGCTCAATCAGCTCTGATCCAAGGCGCGGTGCAGCTTGCGGCGAATAATGAAATATCATCGCTGCATGTCACCTTCTGTACAGAGGACGAAATGCGCGCCGGCGTTGAAATGGGTCTGCTTGCGCGGACAAGCCAGCAGTTTCATTGGAGGAACGATGGCTATGGCAGCTTTGATGCCTTCCTCGCTACCCTTGCTTCGCGCAAGCGCAAGAATATCCGTAAAGAACGCCAGCAAGCGAATGCTTTTGGGGGCACGATCAAAGCGCTGTCTGGTGAGGATATTCAGCCAGAGCATTGGGATGCATTTTGGCAGTTCTACCAAGACACAGGCGCGCGCAAATGGGGCACGCCGTACCTCACGCGGCAGTTCTTTGATAGTGTTCAAGAGAGCATGCGCGATGATGTTATTCTTGTGCTTGCGGAACGCGATGGCGTGCCTGTTGCAGGGGCGTTGAACTTTGTTGGTCGCGATGTGCTTTATGGGCGTTACTGGGGCTGTGTCGAAGATCATCCCTGCCTGCATTTCGAGCTGTGTTATTACCGCGCGATAGACGCTGCGATTGAACGGGGTCTCAGCCGTGTCGAGGCTGGTGCGCAAGGTCAGCACAAGCTCGCGCGTGGGTATTTGCCTGTGACCACACATTCGCTGCATTGGGTTGGGGATAAGGGTTTTTCCGAAGCGATTGAACGCTACTTGGTGGCGGAGCGCGAAGCGATTGAGGAAGATATCGAAGTGCTGACGGAATATGGCCCTTTCAAGAAAGCCAATGTGGAGGAGCAGGAATGAATTCTCTGCTGAGCAAGGAAGAACGCGCAGACGTGCTTGAACCTTTGCTCGCGAATGGTTGGTCGATCGTCACAGGGCGCGACGCGATCGAGAAGCATTTCAAGTTCAAGAATTTCGCAGATGCTTTCGGCTGGATGACACGCGCCGCGATTTGGTCGGAAAAGTGGGATCACCATCCTGAATGGTTCAATGTCTACAACAAAGTACATGTGATTTTGACGACGCATTCTGTCGATGGGTTGAGTGCGCTGGATGTGAAACTGGCGCGTAAGTTGGATAGCCTATGAGCTTGCCTGATCTTGAACAGGTTGAAATCGCTTCAAGTGACGCGCTTTGGGCTTGGCTTGAGGCGCATCACGAGCAAGAGCAGTCAGTATTGCTTGTCACTTGGAAGAAGGCGGCGGGTGAGAGGTATGTTGGACGCGAGCCGGTGCTTGACGCGTTGATCGCTTATGGCTGGATTGATGGGCGTCGCTACAAGCATGAAGATGCGCTGAGAACGATCCAATTGATTTCGCCGCGAGCGCAGAAAGTGTGGGCGGAAACTTATAAACAACGTGCGATGAAGCTCGCGCAAGAGGGGCGCATGAAAGATGCGGGTCGCGCTGCGATTGCTTTGGCAAAGTCCACAGGGCTTTGGGATGCCGCACAAGATGTCGATGCGCTCTTGGTACCTGATGTGCTCGGGGTTGCGCTTGATACGAAACATGCGCGTGCACAGTTTGATGCGATGGCCCCCTCTTATCGGCGCAATGTGCTGCGCTGGTTGAATTCCGCGAAACAAGAGAAAACCCAGCTGGCGCGGGCTGACAAGATTGCCGACTTCGCGTCGCGCAGCGAAAAGATCCCGCAGTATTAAGTGTCTCGCGCGCGAAGCCTGATCCCTTCGCGCGCAAGAAATTTACATAACGTCCAGCAAACCTTCGCCTGCGGAAATCTCGCACTCGCCGGGGCTCGCTTCTTCGTTTAGATGGGTCACAACGCCATCCTCAACCACCATCGCGTAACGCTTGGAGCGCGCAATGAGGCCCGCAGGCGGTGCATCAAAATCCATACCAATCGCTTTGGTAAACGCGCTTTCTGCATCCGAGAGCATCGTGATGCCAGCCGCAGCCGCGCCTGTTGCATCGCCCCATGCTTTCATCACGAAAGGATCGTTAACGGAAACGCAGATGATTTCTTCAACGCCCTTCGCCTCGAATTGATCTTTGGTCCGCATAAAGCTTGGCACATGAGCAGAATGGCATGTTGGTGTAAACGCACCCGGCACGGCGAAAATCACGACTTTGCGTCCAGCGAGCTTGTCTGCCAAAGCAACAGGCGCAGGGCCTGCGTCGCCCAATTGAACCAATGTAGATGCGGGGAGGCGATCGCCTGTGGAAATTGTCATGAGTTTGCCCTCTTTTGATTTCTTAGCGTTGGAATTGCGTTTCTCTGAAACAAAGATATAGGGTTCGCACAGATAGTCACCACCCGTTTTAAAGAAGGGATCTCGGATATGGCACATTTCGTCGTTATCGGAGCAGGGCAAGCGGGTTCTTCGCTTGTTGCCAAGCTGCGCAACTCAGGTTTTGAGGGTGAAATTACCCTGATCGGTGAAGAGCCTGTGCCGCCCTATCAACGTCCGCCTTTGTCCAAAGCCTATTTGCTGGGTGACATGGCCTTGGAGCGCATGTTCTTGCGACCCGAAAGCTTTTACAGCGATCACGCCATTACGTTGAAGATGGGTACCCCTGTTAGCGCGATTGATGCCGTCAAGCGCGAAGTGCATTTGGGCGATGAGGTGATCGCCTATGATCAGCTTGCTTTGACGACTGGGTCTTGCGCGAACACTTTGCCTGCATCCATCGGCGGTGCTTTGGACGGTGTCTTTACTGTGCGCACGCTCAAAGATGTGGACGCGATGGCCTCC
>CAYQZI010000037.1:0-6196 GCA_964421835.1 uncultured Planktotalea sp. | reverse complement strand
GTTGGTGTTGGCATTACGCCGAACTCCGGGCTTGCAGAACAGGCTGGTCTTGCTGTTGAGAATGGCATTGCCGTTGATGAGCACGGCCGCACGTCTGATCCAAACATCTGGTCTGCCGGCGATTGCGCCTCGTTTCATTTGCGCGGTGCGCGGCGTCGTCTGGAGAGCGTGCAAAACGCGATTGATCAGGCGGAAGTGGTGGCAGAGAACATGATGGGCGCGGGTAAAACCTACGCGCCGCACCCTTGGTTTTGGTCTGATCAATATGACGTCAAACTCCAGATCGCAGGTTTGAACATTGGATATGACAGCGTTGTTGCGCGCCGTGATCCTGAGGGCGCTGCTGTGTCGTTCTGGTACTATCAAGGTACAAAGCTCTTGGCGCTTGATGCGATGAACGATCCGCGCAGCTACATGATTGGTAAGCGTCTGATTGAAGGGGGCAAATCCCCTGCACCCGAAGTTATTTCTGACCCTGACACAAACATGAAAGCCCTGCTCAAAGCGTGAGGATCATTGGCGGATTTTTTCGGGGGCGCGCGCTGGCTGCTGTCGGCAAAGGCGATGCAGGTGCGCACCTGCGCCCCACGACGGATCGCGTGCGCGAGACCTTGTTCAATGTGCTGATGGGGGGCCGCTATGGTGATCCGATCACGGATATGCGTTGCCTTGATGTCTTCGCGGGGACCGGCGCACTTGGGTTGGAAGCGCTGTCTCGTGGCGCGTCGCACACGACGTTTGTAGAAACGGGGCGTAAGGGCCAAAGCTTGATCCGTGAGAACATCGCACTGTGTGACTGCAAAGCTGAAACGACGCTTTTCACGCGCGATGCCACGCGGTTGCCTGCCAACCTCGATGCGCCTTATGATTTGGTCTTTCTTGATCCACCCTATGGCAAGAAAATGGGTGAAGCGGCGCTAAAATCTGCGCTTTCGGGCGATTGGATCGCTAAAGAAGCGCTTATCTTGTGGGAAGAAAGTGCTGACATCATGCCACCGCCAGAGGTCGAGCTGCTGGAAACCCGTAAGTTTGGCGGCACGCACATCAGCTTTCTCACCACATAAAAAATGGCCCCAATGCGTAACGCAAAGGGGCCAGTGGGGTCGGGGGAGATTTCTAGAGTTTGAGCGATTTTACCACTCAGAGGGTCCTTTTTGTGCAAATGAATGCACAAGGAAGTCGATGAACGCGCGCACTTTCGGCTGTGTGAAGCGGCCTGGCGGATAAACCGCATAGATGCCTTGCGTCTCTGTCGGAAGCTCTGGGATTGCGTCAACAACCAGACCTTGCTCCATGGCTTCAGAGTAAAGGAAACTTGGCAGATAAGCGATGCCAAGACCCGCGATCGCGGCATTCAGCAAAGATTGCCCGTCATTCACGCTCAACCAGCCAGCGGTGCGAATCTGACGTTTCTCACCGGAGGGTGCTGTGACTTTCCAGACATTTCCGCTCGATTGGTTCGAGTAGTGCAGCAACTTATGGTTATTCAGATCGTCGATCTTTTCAGGTCGTCCGTATTTCTCGAAATAAGCGGGCGACGCGATCATGCGTTTTGTTGTTTCGGTTAACTTTCGCGCTCTAAGCGAGCTATCCTCCAGCTCTCCAATGCGTACAGCCATGTCGAAACCTTCAGAAATCAGCTCAACATAGCGATTGTTCAAGACCATGTTGACGGTGATGTCGGGAAATTCGGATAGGAAATCTCCTAAGACTGGACTGAGGTGATTGACGCCAAAGTCTGTCGCGACCGAAATACGCAGCAAGCCCGAGGGCGCGGATTGCATCGATGTGACCAAAGCATCTGCTTCGCCTGCATCATTCAGAACGCGGCGGGCACGATCATAATAAGCCAGACCAATCTCAGTCGGGCTCACCCGACGTGTGGTGCGGTTCAAAAGACGCGCGCCAAGGCGTGCCTCAAGCGAGGAGACATGCTTTGAAACAGCGGATTTGGAAATCCCCATCTTCTTAGCAGCGTCCGTAAATCCACCTTGATCCACAACCGTGGCGAAGGCTTCCATTTCCGTGAGGCGATCCATCTGTGTCTACCTTTGCGTTCCTGTGTTCGAGGATCAGGTATCACTCTCAATCGGGGCGTGATTGGGGCGCGCTCAAGACAATGCTAGGGTTTTGTCGCGGATCGTTTGCGGCAGGGAAACAAACTAGGAGCAGCGCATTGTTCATGCTACCTCTAAGCGACGTGCTCAAAAGGGGACAGCATGACACAGGCCATCGACATCACGTGCCAATGTGGCGCTTTGCAGCTGAAATTAGAGGGTGCAAGCGCTGATACAGGTACCCATGCTGCGTGTTACTGCGTGGATTGTCGTGCTTTTGCGCGGAGCCTGGGGCGGGATGATGTGTTAGACGCGAAAGGCGGCACCGAGCTTTTTCAGACGCAACCTCACAGAATATGTGTTGTGCTGGGCAAAGACCAATTGGCTGTTCTGCAATTGCAAAAGAAAGGGCTCTATCGCTGGTATGCGCGCTGTTGCGATACGCCTTTGTGTAACACGCTTGGGAATGCCAAGGTGCCCTTTGCCAGTTTTCTAACTTGCAATATGGATGCAGGCGCAGTTGCTTTGGGTCCTGTGTTGTATCGCTATAAGCCAGAGCAAGCGCTGGAACCAGTGACAGAGCCGAGCGGGCCTTTGTGGCGATTTGGCCTGCGCTCAGGGATGTCGATCTTAAAGGAACGTCTCTCCGGTCGTTGGAAACAGACGCCCTTCTTTGACATCGCGAGCAAGCGCAGTGTTGTGAAGCCGCGTGTGCTAAGTGAAGAAGAACGCGAACAAGCCTACTTATAACGACGCGGCAAGACGTGTCCCTTGATTGATCGCACGCTTTGCATCGAGCTCTGCCGCGACATCCGCGCCGCCAATCACATGACACGCCACGCCCTTTGCTTCCAAAGCATCGGCGAGCGAACGCTCTGGCAACTGACCTGCGCAAAGCACTATCGTATCCGCTTCAATCAACTGTGGGTTCTCGCGCGCTTCACCAAAGGAGACGTATAGCCCGCCCTCTTCGACACGCTCATAATTAACGCCACCGATCATTTGCACGTTCTTCATCTTCAACGCCGCGCGGTGAATCCAGCCTGTGGTTTTACCCAGACCTTTGCCGTGTTTGCTTGCTTTGCGCTGCAAGAGCGTGACTTCGCGGGCTGGTGCCTCGGGTTGCGGACCCTCAGGCGCAAGGCCGCCGCGTGTCTGAGATGGATCACCCACGCCCCACTCTTCTTTCCACGCTTGCAGATCCTCTGTTGGGCTGACGCCCTCATGCACAAGCGTTTCAGCCACATCAAAGCCAATACCACCTGCGCCAATAATGGCGACGCGCTTGCCAACCTCTGCCTTGCCGCGCAGCACATCGATATAAGAGAGCACGTTGGGGCCATCTTGACCCAGTATACCGGGATCACGTGGCATGACACCTGTGGCAATGATCACTTCGTCGAAATCAGCGAGCATATCTGCGCTGGCTTCGGTGTTAAGTCGCACATCAACGCCGCTTGTCTCAAGCATGGTGCGATACCAATCAACAAGGCCCCAGAATTCTTCCTTGCCCGGCACTTGTTTAGCCATATTAAGCTGACCACCAACTTCATCTGCGCGATCAAAGAGCGTTACGCTATGTCCACGCTCTGCCGCGGTGATAGCCGTGCTCAGGCCCGCCGGACCTGCGCCAACAACCGCAATCTTCTTAGCGGCGCTAACAGGCTCGATCACCAGTTCAGTTTCATGACAGGCACGGGGGTTCACAAGACAGGAGGTCATCTTGCCGCCAAATGTGTGATCCAAGCAGGCTTGGTTACATGCAATGCAAGGCGCAATATGATCGGCTTTCCCGTCCATCGCTTTGCTGACGAACTCCGCATCGGCCAAGAAAGGGCGCGCCATAGACACCATGTCTGCCGCGCCTGAGCTGATAACATCCTCTGCAACGTCGGGCGTATTGATGCGGTTGGAGGTGATAACAGGGATGCTCACCTCGCCCATCAGCTTCTTGGTGACCCATGTAAAGGCTGCGCGCGGCACTGAGGTAGCGATTGTTGGAATGCGGGCTTCGTGCCAGCCGATGCCTGTGTTGATGATTGTTGCGCCTGCATTCTCGACCGCTTTGGCGAGCGTGATAACCTCGTCAAAGGTGGAGCCGTTGGGCACAAGGTCGATCATTGAGAGGCGATAGATGATGATGAAATCGGTGCCGACGGCTTCACGTACACGGCGCACGACTTCGACCGGTAGACGCATGCGGTTCTCGTAAGAGCCACCCCAGCGATCTGTGCGCTTGTTGGTATGCGTTACAAGGAACTGGTTTAGGAAATAGCCCTCAGACCCCATAATCTCGACACCGTCATAGCCCGCTTGTTGCGCGCGCGTGGCAGCAACGACGAAATCGTTGATCTGTTTCTCGATGCCGTCTTCATCCAGCTCTTTTGGGGGAAAGGGAGAGATCGGGGATTTCACAGCGCTGGCTGACACACATTCAGGACCATAAGCATAGCGACCTGCGTGCAGGATTTGCATCGCGATTTTGCCGTCTGCTTCGTGCACGCGGTCCGTGACGATCTTGTGGTTGGCGATGTCCTCATCGCTGAAAAGACCTGCCGCGCCGGGAAAAACGCCACCTTCGCGGCTGGGGGACATGCCGCCTGTGACGATCAAAGCCGCCTGACCGCGCGCACGCTCTGCATAAAATTCCGCAACTCGGTTCCAGTCTTTGCTTTCTTCAAGCCCTGTGTGCATCGAGCCCATCAGAACGCGGTTCTTCAAGGTGGTAAAGCCGAGGTCAAGCGGGGCCAGCATGTGCGGATAAGTGGTCATAGAAATCTCCCAAAGTTGGGAGCAATCTGCGCAAGCGGCGCGGCAGAGTCACTCGAAACGCAGCGTCAGTTCTCTTTACGTAAGCGAGACAAACGTCAATCTTAGGTGGTTTCGACGCAGTGGCGACGGAACGCACGTTTTACGAGGTCCAGCTCGGCGCGCAGCAGCGCGACTTCGGCGCGAATATCATCGGTGACGGCATCGCCCGCGATAATGGTAAAGCTGTCCAGCGTTTCGCCTGTGTCCTTGTCAAAGATCAAAAACGTCTGCGCACCATCGCCAATCAGCTCGACAGGGATGGGAATGCGCACTGCCCATTGATTTGGCGCGCCGGTTTCTTTGAGGTTCAAATCGCCAAGCGGCTTGTCCAGATGGGTGACGCCCAAATCAGGCTGCGCTTCGCTGTCATCAATGGCAGTCAGTACACCTTCCCAAACACCTTCGAACAGGCGCGTTTTGCTCAGTTCAAATGCACTCATTTTGTGGCTCTTTCTATTGTCTGGGCATTACACATCGGCGCGGGGTCGTCTGCTCAGCGTGAGATCGCGCAAGGTAACCTGGTTCATTTGCGGCCCCTCAAAGATCAGATCGAGCCACATGTTATCAACACGCTTTTCGTTCAGCTTGGTGTAGGCGAGATCAAATTCGACCATTGGCACTTTGTCATTCAGCGGCAATTCACGCACCACTTGCTCGGTGTTTGGGCCATGTTTGATGTTGAGACGCGCGAAAATTTCGAGCGGTTTTTCCATTTCGATGATCGGTTCAAGCCGGATCAGATGCTTGCGGCGCAGACCCGATACGCTGGCTTCCGGGAAATCGATGACCAAAGAAAGAAACGAGCCGTCGAATTTGAAAACATCCATGCGCAGACCATAAGGCGCAAGGTCCTCCTCGCGGGTATTGCGCAACTGGCGCAACGACAGCTCGGAGAGGTCGCAATCGTGGTGCAGCGAAATTTCGCTGCCAAGCATCGCCTTGCTCGGCACTGATGCCATGCCTTGAGTCGGGAGTGGACCGCTCCACGCCTCTGGACGCCATGCCCAATCGGAATCATGCGAGGTCTGGATTGCTTGGCTGCCAATCAGCGGCAAAGCCAAACGATTGTCGGCCACATGCACAAATCGGTTCAAATGTACGAGCAAGCGGCGCGCAGCAGCACGTTGTTTACGCAGAGCCGAGATTGGTGCTTTGGTCGCGCCATCCGCAACGCGTGCCCAGCGTCGCAAGGACCGCTTGAACAACAGGTTGCTCAGGATGGTTTGTTTTTCCACTGCCATGGTATTCAGTTACCTGCACGATTGCTTGTTGGCGATACCTTAATCAAATTAAGAGCGGTTTAACAAACGGGCAATGAAGCCTTGGCG
>CAYQZI010000036.1:0-20494 GCA_964421835.1 uncultured Planktotalea sp. | reverse complement strand
CGTGTTGGTGCATTGGCAAGGCGTGCGCGCGCGCTTAGAGTGGCACAAAGCCCCCTTGATCGAAAGCGCCACATGATGCCCCTTCGCACCTTGCTTGCCAGCCTTTGCATTGCCTTCCTTCCCTTAACCTCTTTAGCGAGCGAAGCCACAGACAAGCTCCTTATCAGCATTGGTATGGAGCGGATGATCGAGCTGATGCGCGAAGAGGGTCAAAGCTATGCTGTTGAACTTGCAGAGGAAATGCTGCCAAGCGGATACACCGAAAGCTGGGGCGCTGTGGTTGCGCGGATCTACAACATTGAAGCGATGCAAACCTCCGTCAAGCGCGGTTTTGCCAATGCTTTAGAGGGCACAGATATTGCGCCGCTCGAGGCATTTTTTGACACGCCAACGGGGAAAACCATCGTTGCGTTGGAGCTGTCTGCGCGTGAAGCAATGATGGATGCAGCCATCGAAGAGGGCGCAAAAGAGCGCGCACGTGCCTTTGAGCGGGCTGGCGATGATGCCTTTGTGCTTGTGGATGACTTCGTGAAGGCCGGCGATTTACTAGAGGCGAATGTGGTTGGCGCGATGAATTCCAACATGCAGTTCTATCGTGGCTTGGTGGATGGCGGCGCGTTTGTTTTAAGCGAAGAGCAAATGCTGGCGGATGTCTGGGCGCAAGAAGAGGAAACCCGCGCAGAGACACGCGATTGGCTCTATGGGTTCTTGATCATGGCTTATATGCCGCTCGAGCCGGGCGTGCTGGAGCGCTACACAGAGCAGAGCAAATCCGCAGCGGGCGCCGCGCTGAACGCCGCGCTGTTTGAAGGGTTCGACAACATGTATTCCGATATCAGCTACGCTTTGGGCCTCGCGGTTGCGCAAGCGTTGAGGGTGGAGGATATCTAGCGCGCGCGTTTAAACGGCCAATTGATCGAAAATCTCTTTCGAGCGCTGTACTGGCGCGTCGCTGTTCCAAATTTCTTCGCCAAGCGCAAAGAAATCGGTGACCGGTGCAAAGTGCACCAGAGCCTCCGCGTCAAGCGCGCCTTCGGCAACGATGGGCACTTCGATCACTTCTGACCACCACTGAAACAAATCATGCTCTGCGCGAGCGCCATCCCCAAGTGCGCTGGCACCGATAGGGCCAAAGCTCACGTAATCCGCACCAGCCTCGCCTGCGTTCATTCCGTCATGCCGCGAGGTGCCGCAGAATGCGCCGACGATCGCATCCTCTCCTAGCATTTTGCGCGTTTTCGCCACGCGGCGCGCACCGTCGCCCAGATGAACCCCATCAAGCCCGAGCTTTTCTACCAACAAAATATGTTCGTCCAAAACCAAAGCCACGTCATGGGCTTGGGTCACGCCGCTCAAAGCATCTGCTGCGCGGCAAATCTTGTCTTCGTCCTGAGTGGCCAAAGCCAAGCGAACACAGGCGATATCAACATTGTCCAACACCTCATTCAAAAGGCTTGGAAAGACCTCAAGATCAAGCTCCGGCGGTGTGATCAAATAAAGCTGCGGCACTTCGAGGTCTGGCTGTGTATCTGTCATTGGGCTGGCTTCTTTTGTAACTGTTGCGCTTCCTATATCGGGCGCGGAGACGTTTGGCTATCGCTGAGCGCGACTTAACGCTGTCTTCCTTTCTTCAAAAATATCCTGGGAGAGTGTGAGAGGGCTGGCCCTCTCGCGCCCTCAGCTTGAAACATGCGCGCGCGGAGATTATGAGCACTCAAGCCCGCTAAGGAGACCCCGAAATGCCCTCTGATCATCCGCAACCCAGCTTTGTTCTGGTCCGCCCTCAAATGGGGGAAAACATCGGTGCTGCCGCGCGGGCGATGTGGAATTTTAGCCTTGATCGCATGCGCCTTGTTGCGCCGCGTGATGGATGGCCCAACCCGAAAGCGGACGCCATGGCCAGCGGTGCAGGGCGGCTTCTGGACGAGGCGCAGCTCTTTGAGACTACCGCTGATGCGGTGGCCGATTGCACCTATGTTTTTGCGACGACTGCGCGCCAGCGGGGGTTGACCAAACCTGCCTTCTCGCCAGAGGGGGCTATGAAACTTGTCGCAGAGAAAATCGCGCAGGGCGAGAAGATCGCGGTGCTGTTCGGACCAGAGCGCGCGGGTATGGAAAACGACGATATCGCGCGGGCGAATGCGGTGATCAATGTGCCTGTGAACCCTGAATTTGGCTCGCTCAACCTTGCGCAATGCGTGTTGTTGATTGGCTATGAATGGCAGCGCCAAGTGGGCACCTTTGACCACGAGCGCGTCGAGATGGCCAAGACCGTTTGGGCGAGTCAAGGCGAGAGCGAAGCGCTCGCCAAGCACTACGAGGATCGCCTGAGCGATGCCGGGTTTTTCTATCCGCCTGAAAAGGTCGATAGTATGAAGGTCAATCTGCGCAACATGTGGTCGCGCATGCCCTTGACCAAAGCCGATGTGCAGATGCTACACGGCGTGCTGCGGCAAATGGTGCGTTGGAAAGAGAAAGACACAAACAAACCCTAAGGCACCCTTGAAGGGGCAGGGCGCGCGGCCTACCCTCTGGGTGAGCAATCTGACGGCACGAGGCAGATGATGAGCAAGAAACGCAGTATTTTTGAAGAGGTCGATACGGCTGAAAAAGCCGCGCCCGTCACAGGCGTGATCGATGCAGGCAAGCGGGGCGCGCGGCGCGGTATCCGGCTTTGGCTGATCGTGTTGTTCGCGCTGGTGTTTGTGATGATCCTTGTGGGCGGTTTGACCCGACTTACGGATAGTGGCCTGTCAATCACCGAGTGGAAACCGGTGACAGGCGCGATGCCGCCGATGAGCGAAGCCGCATGGCAAGTCGAATTCGACAAATACCGCGAGATCCCTGAATACAAGCTGCAAAATCAGGGCATGTCCCTGGCAGAATTCCAGTTCATTTATTGGTGGGAATGGGGGCATCGTCAGCTCGGCCGTGTGATTGGCCTTGTTTGGGCGCTTGGCTTCTTTGGGTTCTTGCTTGCGCGCAACATCCCGACAGGGTGGACCGCGCGGTTGCTGGGCATCGGCGCATTGGGTGGACTGCAAGGATTTGTCGGTTGGTGGATGGTCTCTTCAGGCCTAACAGGCACGATGCTTGATGTAGCCTCTTATCGCCTTGCTACGCATCTTGGCCTTGCCTTTGTGATCCTTGGGTTCATTGCGTGGTTCGTTTTCGAGCTGAAATGCGAAGAGCGTCAATTGATGCAATGCCGCCGCCACCGCGAAACACAGCTTTATTCGATGACCACTTGGCTGACCGCGCTGGCGTTCTTTCAAATTCTGCTTGGCGCGCTTGTCGCGGGCATCGATGCGGGGCGCACCTATACGGATTGGCCCCTGATGGCGGGGGGCTTTATTCCGCCCTATCCCTTTGATCTTGAACCTGTTTGGCGCAACTTCTTTGAGAACGCGGGTCTGGTACAATTCTTGCATCGAATGGCGGGCTATGCGCTGTTTATCTTTGGCATAGTTCTGTGGCGCGCGGCACGCCGGTCGCCCAATTCAGGCACACGGGGCGCGTTCACGGTATTGCTTGGCGTGATGGTTTTGCAGATGCTTTTGGGCATTTTCACGGTCCTCTATGGCGCGCCACTTGAGATTGCGATCATTCACCAATTTGGCGCAGTTGCGCTTTGGGTGCTGATCCTGCGCGCGCGCTTTTATGCGGGCTACCCAACCCCAGATACCCTGCGAGGAGCAGCATAATGAGTGCATATGACGCGCTAATGGCCTTTCAAAAGGAAACGCAAGCTTTGGGGCAGGTCATGGGCCGTTTGGGCTGGGATCAAGAAACCATGATGCCGCGCGGCGCGGCGCCTCAGCGCTCTGAAGAAATGGCGGCGCTTGAGGGTGTTTTGCACGCGCGCCGCACCGATCCGCGCCTTGGTGAATGGCTCGCGGCGGCAGATGCGCCAAGCGAAGCAGGCAAAGCGCAAATGCGCGAAATCGCCCGCTCTTATGCGCGCGCCTCCAAAGTGCCCGCCGATCTGGCGCAACGTTTGGCGAAACTCACCTCTGCAAGCCAGGGCATCTGGGCGCAAGCCCGCGAAGACGAAGACGTGGCCGCCTTTTTGCCGACCTTGAAAGAGGTCGTGGCGCTCAAGCGTGAAGAGGGCGCAGCATTGGCAGCAGGGGGCGATGTTTATGATGCGATGCTGCAAGATTACGAGCCGGGCGCGAGCGCCGAGAGCCTGAACGCGATGTTTGCCGCCTTACGACCTCGGCTGACACAGCTGCGCGACAGCGTTATGGCCACCGAGCAACCTGCGGATCTTGATTTCGAATTTGACGAAGGCAAGCAGATGAAGCTCACGCGCAAGCTTGCCAAAGTCTTCGGCTACGACATGAGCCATGGCCGCGTGGACAAAGCGGTGCATCCGTTTTCCTCTGGCTCGGGGCTTGATGTGCGCATAACCACGCGCACCAGTCTGCGCGATCCGTTTAATTGCTTGTACTCAACAATCCACGAAGTCGGTCATGCGTGTTATGAGCAGGGCATCAGCAACGACTACCTTTTGACACCGCTGGGCACAGGTGTGTCGATGGGGGTGCACGAAAGCCAAAGTCGCATTTATGAAAACCAACTGGGCCGCTCTCGGGCCTTCTGCGGTTGGCTCTTTGGTGAAATGCGCGATGTTTTTGGCGACTTTGGGGTTGCCGATGAAGAGACGTTCTACCGCACTGTCAACAAGCTGCGCCAAGGCTTCATTCGCACCGAAGCGGATGAGGTGCAGTATAACCTGCATGTGCTTTTGCGCTTCGATCTAGAGCGCGCTTTGATCTCTGGCGATTTGTCGGTCGATGATCTGGAAGCCGCCTGGAACGATCGCTTCGCCGCTGATTTCGGCTTTGCCGTGGACAAGCCTTCAAACGGTGTGCTTCAGGATGTGCATTGGTCTGTGGGCCTGTTCGGCTACTTCGCGACCTATAGCTTGGGCAATGTCTACGCCGGCTGTCTCAATGAAGCGATGCGTACAGATTTGCCAAATCTGGATGAACAGCTTGCCAAAGGCGATCCGTCGCAAGCAACTGATTGGTTGAACGAAGCTTTGCAACGCCACGGGGGCCTACGTGAACCTCGTGCAACAATTGCGCATGCGTGTTCTGGTGTTGAGCCGAGTGAGGGGCCATTGCTTTCGTATTTGGAACAGAAGTTTCAGAACTTATAGAACAAAAACGCGCGGACGCTTACGAGCGCCCGCAGTAGACAAGATTAAAATTTGGAAAGAGGACTATTAGAAAGATGAGGAACAATGTTTTAGCTGTTGCTTGCTTGTTGAAAGACTAACAATGGCGGTGCTAGAGTCCTTTTTGTTTGTTGAAAGTCCGCATTGAGCGTGGCTTTTCGGACTGAGATTGATCTGAACCGCTCAAATAAACCGACAGAAATGTCAGCCATAAAGCGCAAACGATCAACAGAAAAGACACTACGGTCGGAGCAAGGCCCAAGCTTGTATCTCCCAGGTGACACACAAAAACAGCACCAACCACTAACAGATGCAGCGCCGCAACGAAACGAAGCGCGTAGGTTGCATAATCAGTATGTACTTTCATGATCTTATCTCCCTTTTCGGTATCTTTAGTATAGAAACGTGATCTTCTATTTTGAATAGAGAAGATTGCAGGAGTGGTGCTGCAAAAATGGTGATAGCGCTCAGTCGATGGTTTCTAACCAATTGAAAACACTTCTAATCAAGGGATCGTTTCGTCGAGACTCGTGAAAAGAAGCCCAAACAGTATCAACGATGACAGGTGAGTTTGGAACTTCGCAAAGGTCGCCGTGATGCGCAGCTAATGAGCGTGGCAACATTGCTATATACGGCAATTCCTGAATTGCTTGCATCGACAAATTCAGCCCAGGTAATGTCATGCGCGGAGGCTCATCGAAGGTCGCTTGAAGGAAACTTTGATCAATCGAATGCCCGGCTTGATCAATGAATTCAACCCAACCCTCTAACTGCTGAAGGTGCTTCTCACTGGCAAAAACCGCATATTCTGTCGTCGTCACTTTTTTACGAACAAGACGCCCTTCCGTGGGGGCCTCGCAGGTGAAAGAAATGTCAACTTCGCCGTAGGCAAGAGAAGCAGGGGTATAAGTAAGGTGCAAATTTAAGTTTGGCTCTTTGCGAAGAAGAGAGCGCCAATTCTGAAACAGGAAGCTTTGCATTTGCCGCAATTCACAATGTACGCGCAAATTGCCCTCTAGATGGACTGCTGCATTTGCCTGTACCTTGTCTACGTCAGCTTTGATGTTTTGAGCTATCTCAACAAGACGTAGACCAAATTTGGTCGGTCGCCACTCTTGCCCGTCTTTGATGAAGATCGGCTGTTGATAGGTTTCTGACAAACTGTTGATATGACGGGAGACTGTGGTCGCGTTGGTTCTCAGAACCTTTGCGGCTTTGCCCATGGTTTTGTATTCGGCGAGCGCCAAACAATAGATAAGATCGTTCCAGTTTTGCATTTTGCATGTCCGGTTCTTCGAGTTCAAACATTTGCTGTATTAACCAGTATGGGTACTAAAAAAACGGTTAACGTTACGCAAAGTCGGACTACAGTCCGAAAATTGAAATGTCAGAATTTCAAAAGCGCCACCACGTCACTGAAGTATAATTTTTCTTCCTTTAGGGCCATTTATGTATCTTTAGATAGTGCTATGAATCTGACACATCTTGAAGTTGTTGTTGAGATTTGTGAAACTCTTTAAGGAGAGCATAAAGGTGTCTGAAGCAAAAGAAACATAAAGCTAGTGCGTCAGCATTAAGCGATTGTTTTTGAATTAAATAAACTGAAATGCACTCAATTTTTTACTGGCGCGATCCAGAATGACTTGGAGCCCAGCACATTACAGGCACGCGTCAAATTGAAAGCAGCCTACTTCTTATCTCGAGCAGCTTTCTCATCCTTGGTCAACGTCTGATTCCAAACGTTCTTGGAAATCCCAAGTTCTGGTTTCATTGGCTTGGTCACACCTTTTTTGACTTCGCCACCCTTTTTCAGAAATTCCTGAATAAGCGCGTCATCGGTGTTGTCTTTAGGTACTTGTTTCATCGTCGTCCCCTTATTCAGTAACGGCGTCGCCACCGTCTTCACCAAGCTCATCATCGCCTTGATCCGCGATCCATGCAACCGACACAACGCTTTCGCCTTTGCCTGTGTTGAACACTTTCACACCACCAGCAGAACGTGAGCGGAAGGAAATCCCATCTACAGGTACGCGGATGGATTGGCCCTTAGACGTCGCAAGCATGATCTGATCGTCCAACTCCACAGGGAAGGAGGCGACAACTTCGCCGCCGCGCATGCCCTTGTCCATCGCAGTGACGCCCATGCCGCCACGTCCGCGCAAAGGATAATCATGTGAAGAGCTGAGTTTGCCCGCACCGCCAGATGTGATCGTTAGGATCAAATTCTCGATCGCGGACATTTCTGCATAACGCTCTTGGCTCAGCTGCGTATTCGCATCGCCCTCGTCTTCATCGGGCATGTCCGCATCATCCGCAAGACCTGCCATCGCGCGGCGCATCTTGAGATAGGCGGCTCGCTCATCAGAGGTGGCTTCAAAGTGGCGGATAACCGACATCGAAACGACGGTGTCATCGCCCTGCAACTTGATCCCGCGCACACCTGTGGATGCGCGCGAATTGAACACGCGCACATCCGTGGCGCGGAAACGGATCGCGCGGCCGGAGTTTGTCACCAACATCACGTCGTCATCATGGCTCGCAATGCGCACATCGATGAGGGTGGTGTTTTCATGCTCGCCCTCAAACTTCATCGCGATCTTGCCATTGCGCATGACATTGGTGAAATCGCTCAGCTTATTGCGACGGACCGTGCCTGCAGAGGTCGCAAAGACCACTTGCAGATCGTCCCACTCTTTTTCGTCGCGATCCACCGGCATGATCGCGGCAATGGACACGCCTGTCGGAATTGGCAGGATATTCACAATCGCCTTGCCCTTGGCCGTGCGGCCCCCAAGCGGCAAACGCCAAGTCTTGAGCTTGTAGCTCATCCCGTCGGTGGTGAAGAACAAAAGCTGCGTGTGCGTGTTCGCCACGAAAAGCGTGGTGATCACATCCTCGTCTTTAGTCTGCATGCCCGCGACACCCTTGCCGCCGCGACGCTGCGCGCGGAAATCAGCGAGAGGGGTGCGCTTGATATACCCGCCAGAGGTGATGGTAACGACCATTTCCTCTCGCTCGATCAGATCTTCGTCTTCCATGTCGCCAGACCAGTCGACGATTTCGGTGCGCCGATCCACTGCGAACTTCTCGCGGACCTCGTTCAGCTCGTTGGAAATGATCTCCATAATCCGCTCACGCGAACCGAGAATTTCTAAGTATTCTCTGATCTTTGCAGCGAGTTCTTTAAGTTCATCCGTGACCTCTTTGACGCCAATTTGGGTCAAACGCTGGAGACGCAATTCAAGGATCGCACGGGCCTGCGTTTCAGACAGGTTATAGGTGCCATCCTCGTTCATCTTATGGGTCGGATCGTCGATTAAGTTGATGTATTCGGCAATGGCCATCGCAGGCCAACGGCGTGTCATCAGCTTTTGGCGCGCTTCAGCGGCATCGGCAGAGGCGCGGATCGTAGCCACCACTTCATCGACGTTCGTAACAGCCACAGCCAAGCCACACAGGATGTGCGAGCGCTCGCGCGCTTTGCGCAGCTCGTAGGCGGTGCGGCGCGCAACCACATCTTCGCGGAAATCAATAAAGCTCGTAAGGAAACGGCGCAGCGTGAGCGTCTCAGGGCGACCGCCGTTCAAAGCCAACATATTACAGCCAAAGTAGGTCTGCATCGGCGTGAAGCGGAAGAGTTGGTTCAAGACCACCTCTGGCGTTGCATCGCGCTTGAGTTCGACCACGACGCGCACGCCATTGCGGTCACTTTCGTCCTGCACATGCGCCACGCCTTCGATCTTTTTCTCGCGCACTTGCTCGGCGATCTTTTCGATCATCGAGGACTTGTTCACCTGATAGGGAATCTCGTCGACAACAATCGCGTAGCGATCTTTGCGCAGCTCCTCGACCCGGGTTTTCGAGCGGATCACAACAGAGCCTCGCCCCTCAAGATAGGCCTTTCGCGCGCCGGAGCGGCCCAGCATAATCCCGCCCGTGGGGAAGTCTGGACCGGGCACATATTCGATCAATTCCTCGGTGGTCAGATCAGGATTATCGATCAGCGCCAGCGTCGCGGTCACCACTTCTCCAAGGTTGTGCGGCGGAATATTTGTGGCCATACCTACCGCGATACCACCTGCGCCATTGACCAGCATATTCGGATAGCGCGCGGGCAGAACTGTCGGTTCTCGGTCCTTTCCGTCGTAATTATCCTGAAAATCCACCGTATCCTTATCTATATCGGACAAAAGGTAGGCGGCGGGCTTGTCCATGCGCACCTCGGTGTAACGCATCGCCGCGGGGTTATCGCCGTCCATCGAGCCAAAGTTGCCCTGACCATCCAGCAGCGGCAGCGACATAGAGAAATCCTGCGCCATACGCACCAGCGCATCATAGATCGCAGAGTCGCCGTGGGGGTGATATTTACCCATAACGTCGCCAACTGGGCGCGCAGATTTGCGGTAGCTCTTGTCGTGCGAATTTCCCGTCTCATGCATCGCATAAAGGATGCGGCGATGGACCGGTTTCAGGCCATCGCGCAGGTCGGGAATCGCTCGGGACACGATCACGGACATCGCATAATCAAGGTAGGAGGTTTTCATCTCCGACGTGATTGAAATGGATGGACCTGTATATGCAGAAACCACAGTTGGGTTTTCGTCTTCGTTTTCAGGGGTTTCTGGTGTGTCGTTCACGTGAATTTTCCAGTCCTGTCACCGCACACTCGTTTTGATCGAGCCGCTATATTTAGTTGGCTCGAATGTAACAGAAACATGATCTAGGGCGCAATGGCAGCTTGGCGTAAACCGTGTTTAAAAGCGTTCAGGCGGGGCCATTTTGGAGTATTTCGTGCCCTCGATGGTAACGCCCAGTTTTAGGCCTGCTTGGCCGAAAATAATGCTGATCACAGGGGCGGAATTGGTGGTGGTCGAGGTGCTGAAGTTTTGACCATCGTCATAGATCGCCGCTTCGAAGTCTGCACCAAGTTCCCAGCCATCGCTGGTGCGAAAGTTTAACAGCGCGTCTTCCGTCATGAAAAACAGCACATGCGCATATTGGTTTGCGCCGATCTGCACACCCCAATTGGCTTTGGTGGTGTTGTAATATTCAACTGAAACGCCGCCCACACGCAAAGCACCGCGCCCGAAACCACCGCCAAAACCAAGGCCAGCCTCGGTGATCAGTGGCATCACCAACATGCCCGCAGAGCGCGCCGCGAGCGAACGTGTCTTGCCATATTGCGCGAACATTTCCGCAAGCGTTGCATCGACGCGCGCATCAAGGCGGTCGGGGGCGGTGTTGCCGTTGATACGATCACAGCCACTGAGCGCCAAAGCGCCGCCAGCCAGTCCAGTAAGCGCAAATGCGCGACGCGAAAAAATCGTCATGGGGATACCTGCTTTTTGCCTCGGGGGCCCAGTTCTAACGGCGGGCTTTGCCCGACAGATAACGCAAACGCGCATGCAAGTCATGCGTGCAGGTATCACATCAGCGTAAATCAGCGCATAATGTTACCCATTTGCCAGAATTTCAGCGACGCGCGGCGCGAAATAGCTCAAGACACCATCGCAACCGGCGCGTTTGAAGCACATCAAGCTCTCCATCATCACGCGTTCGCCATCGATCCAACCGTTCTGCGCCGCCGCTTCGATCATCGCGTATTCGCCGCTGACTTGATAGGCGTAGGTCGGCACGCCAAAGCCGTCTTTCACGCGGCGACAAATATCAAGGTAGGGCATGCCGGGTTTCACCATGACCATATCCGCGCCTTCGCTCAGGTCGCGCTGAATAAGACGCAATGCCTCGTCTGAATTGGCAGGGTTCATTTGATAGGTCTTTTTGTCACCTTTTAACGCACCAGATGCGCCAACCGCATCGCGAAAGGGCCCATAATAAGCAGATGCATATTTCGCAGCGTAACTCAGGATCATCACATCTTGATGTCCCTCAGCTTCCAAAGCGGCGCGCATCGCACCAATGCGACCATCCATCATGTCAGAGGGGCCAATGATATCTGCGCCAGCCTCCGCCTGCGCCAGTGTCATTTTGACCAAGGCCTCGACAGTGCGGTCATTGACGATAACGTCATCCTCAACAAAGCCATCATGGCCGTTGATGTTATAGGGATCGAGCGCAACATCAGTCATCACGGCTATATCGGGTGCTGCATCCTTAATGGCGCGGGTCGCTTGATTGCTAAGGTTGCCCGGGTTCCACGCCTCTGCGCAATCCTCGGTTTTGAGACTGTCATCGGTGTAAGGAAACAGGCAAATCGCTGGAATACCAAGGCTTTGTGCGTGTTTCGCTGCTTGTGCGATTTTATCCACAGAGCGCCGCATCACGCCCGGCATCGAAGCGACAGGTTCTTCGATCCCTTTGCCATCGCGTACAAAGATCGGCCAGATCAGATCCCCGGGTGTCAGCGCGTTTTCTTGAGTTAAAGCGCGCAAAGACGCGGTGCGGCGCGCGCGGCGAAAACGGGCAGCGGGAAAGGGGGCGACTGTCGGGGTCATAAGCGTCCTACTTTGCAACTTTTTCAATGCATAAACCGTGCCACGCGCGCGCGATTAGAACAAGGCTGGGAATTGCTCAAAAGGCCCGCTATAGGGAGCCGTAACACTGCTTTGACACCCCGAGAGTTGCTTTGGATCTCACTGACGCCCTTTTTGAACTGATTGATATGCGCTCTTTCTCCAATCTTTGGTTTTGGATTGCGCTTGCTGTGATGTGGTCGAGCGCGTCCCATTGGGTGCTTGGCGTGCCCTATGATATGGTGCTGCGCGCGCGCCGGGATGGCGGCGATGCTGTTGCTGATGTTGAGGATTTGGTGCGCATCAATGTGGCTCGCCTTTTGTATATTGGACGCATGTCGGGGCTTTGGCTGGCGGGGATCACCTGCTTTGTGCTAACGGGGCTTGGCTTGCTTGGCTTTTTCTACTGGGTCGAATTTGCGCAAGCGCTGTTTTTGTTGATGCTTCCGATGACATTTGTGGGTTTGCTTAGTCTGAACACCGCGCGCCTAATCCATGACACGGCTGCTTCGGGAGAGGCGCTCTACACACGTTTGTTCCGTCACCGTATCGTTGTGCAAGTCATTGGTATGATTTCAATTTTCGTCACAGCGATGTGGGGCATGTACACTAATCTTGCGCTGGGTCCTTTCGGCGTTTGACCTACGCGTCTTAAGGACCAACTGCGCTTTATGAATACTGCATCCCATATCACCGTTTCCGGCGCCCCAGAGGGTTTTGACGCGCAGCTGATCCTGCGCGAGCTGGAAAGCAGCGGCGGCCCTGTCTGCCATATCGCGCGCGATGACAAGCGCATGGTGACGATGCAAGATGCGCTACGCTTTTTCGCACCAGACATGCCTGTTGTGGTGTTTCCTGGCTGGGATTGTTTGCCTTATGATCGCGTATCCCCGAATGCGGATATCTCTGCCGCGCGCATGGCGACATTGGCGGCACTCGTGCATGGGATGCCAAAGCAATTCATCTTGCTAACCACCTTGGGGGCCGCAACACAGCGCATTCCGGCACGTTCGGTTCTGAAAGAGGCGGCGTTTTCGGCCACTGTCGGCGGCCGCGTCGATGAAAAAGCGCTGCGTCAATTTTTAGTGCGTATGGGGTTTGTGCAAAGCCCGACGGTGATGGAGCCGGGCGATTATGCGGTGCGCGGCGGCATCATTGATATCTTCCCCCCGGGCGAGCAAGGGCCAATCAGACTTGATCTGTTTGGCGACATTCTGGACGGTGCGCGCCGCTTTGATCCTGCGACGCAGCGCACGACCGAAAAGCTTGAGATGATCGAGCTTGCACCCGTCTCTGAGGTGATCCTCGACGATGAAGCGATCACGCGGTTTCGTCAGAATTACCGTATCGAATTTGGCGCTGCTGGCACGGACGATCCGCTCTATGAAGCCGTGAGTGCAGGGCGCAAACATCAAGGGGTGGAGCATTGGCTGCCGTTCTTTCATGAACATCTTGAGACATTGTTTGACTACCTTCCAAACGCCAGTATCACATGCGATGACGCGCTCACACCTTCGCGCATTGCGCGGTGGGAAAGCGTCGCGGATCAGTATGAAACCCGCAAGATCGCGATGGGCGCCAAGAACCGCATGGATTCGGTTTACAAGCCAGCACCTGCGGACCTGTTGTATCTGGATGAGGCCGCATGGGACGCAGCGGTTGCGCATCGGCGCGTTTTACAATTCGCGACCTTGCCGCAAGCGGTTGGTTTGGGTGTCACAGATGCTGCAGGTCGGATCGGGCGCAACTTTGCGCCAGAGCGTCAGCAGGAAAGCATAAGTCTTTTCGGATCTTTAGCGGCACATATTAAAGTGAAATTAGAGCAAGGCCCAGTCGTCATCGCGTCGTATTCTGAGGGCGCGCGCGAGCGTTTATCTGGCTTGATCGAGGACGAAGGACTGGCCGAAACGATTGCGGTGCGGGATGGCAAAGGAATTGGCAAGCGCGGGCTGTATTTGGCGGTTTGGGCGCTAGAGCATGGGTTCGAAACACCAGAGATGACGGTGATTTCTGAGCAGGATGTGCTTGGTGATCGTCTGATCCGCACTGCCAAGAAACGTCGCAAGGCCGAGAATTTTCTAACAGAGACGCAAAGCCTGAACCCGGGCGATTTGGTCGTGCATGTGGATCACGGGATCGGGCGTTATCAAGGGCTCGAGGTGATCACTGCTGCTGGTGCCGCACATGAGTGTATCTTGCTTGATTACGCCGAAAATGCGCGCCTTTATCTGCCCGTTGAGAACATCGAACTGCTGAGCAAATATGGTCATGAAGAGGGTCTGCTTGATCGTCTGGGTGGCGGCGCATGGCAGAGCAAAAAGGCCAAGCTTAAAGAGCGCATTCGCGAAATGGCGGACAAGCTTATTCGTGTCGCAGCCGAGCGTGCCTTGCGCCGTGCCCCGATTATGGAGCCGCCCCCCGGCATGTGGGATGCGTTTTCCGCGCGTTTTCCGTATCAAGAGACGGATGATCAGCTCGGCGCGATTGGTGATGTCCTAAGCGATATGGGCTCGGGCCAACCGATGGATCGACTGGTTTGCGGCGATGTAGGCTTTGGCAAAACCGAAGTCGCCATGCGCGCGGCCTTTATTGCGGCGATGTCGGGTGTGCAGGTGGCGATTATCGCGCCGACCACGTTGCTCGCGCGTCAGCACTACAAAAGTTTTGCAGAGCGTTTTCGGGGATTCCCTATTGAGGTCAGACCCTTATCGCGTTTTGTGAGCGCTAAGAACGCGGAAGAAACGCGCAAGAACATGGCCTCGGGCGCGGTGGATATTGTGGTTGGCACCCATGCTTTGCTTGCTAAGAATACCAAATTCAACAACCTTGGCCTTTTGATCATTGATGAAGAACAGCACTTTGGTGTGGGGCATAAGGAGCGTTTGAAAGCCTTGCGCACAGATATTCATGTGCTGACGCTGACGGCCACGCCAATTCCGCGAACGTTGCAGCTTAGCCTGTCTGGCGTGCGGGATCTGTCGATCATCGGCACACCTCCAGTCGATCGTCTCGCCATTCGCACGTACGTCAGTGAGTTTGACGCGGTGACTTTGCGCGAAGCGCTTTTGCGCGAACATTATCGCGGTGGGCAATCCTTCTATGTGGTGCCGCGTATTTCCGATTTGCCAGAGATCGAAGCTTTCCTCAAAGAACAATTGCCAGAGCTGTCCTATATGGTTGCGCATGGTCAAATGGCGGCGGGCGAGCTCGATGATCGTATGAACGCGTTTTATGACGGGAAGTACGACATCCTGCTGGCGACGACGATTGTCGAAAGCGGCCTAGATATTCCCACGGCGAACACGATGATCGTGCACCGCGCAGATATGTTTGGTCTTGCGCAGCTTTATCAAATTCGCGGACGTGTAGGGCGCTCCAAAACCCGCGCTTATGCGTATCTGACGACGAAACCGCGTGCGAAACTGACAACAACAGCTGAAAAACGCCTGCGCGTGCTTGGCTCGCTCGACACGCTCGGGGCAGGGTTCACGCTTGCGTCTCAAGATCTCGATATTCGCGGCGCGGGCAATCTGCTCGGGGAAGAGCAATCAGGTCAGATGCGCGATGTTGGGTATGAGCTGTACCAATCGATGCTGCAGGACGCGATTGCCAAGATCAGGTCTGGCGAGATGGATGGCCTGTCTGTGAACGATGATCAATGGGCACCGCAGATCAACCTAGGTGTGCCTGTGCTGATCCCTGAGGATTATGTGCCTGATCTAGACGTGCGCTTGGGGCTGTATCGTCGTCTGTCGTCTTTGACGACAAAGGTTGAATTGGAAGGGTTTGCCGCCGAATTGATCGACCGTTTCGGCAAGCTGCCGAAAGAGGTGAACACGCTCATGTTGGTGGTGCGCATCAAAGCGATGTGTAAGAAGGCGGGGATTGCAAAGCTGGATGGCGGGCCGAAAGGGGCGACGGTGCAGTTTCACAATGACAAGTTCGCATCGCCCGAAGGTTTGGTCGGCTTTATTCAAAGCCAAAAGGGCCAAGCGAAAGTGCGCGACAATAAGATTGTCGTTCTGCGCGAGTGGAAAACGGATGTGGAGAAGATCAAAGGTGCCTTTGCGATCGCGCGCGATCTGGCGGAACATGCGGGTGCGATCAAACGTCGGGCGGGGTAGCGAATTTTCTAGAAAATTCGGGCGCGTCAGATTAACGGGAGAACCAAGCGTTTATCTTGGGCGAGAGCCAATCCCAAAGCGAGGGCGCACCGCGCGCAATTTTGGAGCCAACGCGCGCTTCGATCGTGTCGTAGCTGACACCATAGTCCGTCCAACTGCCGCCGTTTGACATGAGATTTTGGTTAGGCGGTTGAAAGCGATCCAGCGATTTTGCGAAAATCGCATCGGGCGTTTGGGCGGCTTCGAATTCTTCCCAGATCGCACGGAGTTCAGCACTTTGATCTTTAGGCAGCATCCCGAAAATGCGATCCGCCGCTTTCGCTTCATCTGCTTCCATTGTAGCAATATCGTGATCGCCAAAGATCGGCGCATCGCCTGCATCAATCTCGACCAGATCATGCAAAAGCAGCATCTTGATCACCCGATTGATATCTACACCATCAGCGGCATGCTCGCCCAAGATCAGCGCGTAAAGCGCGATGTGCCAGCTGTGTTCGCCGGAGTTCTCATGACGCGAGCCATCGCATAACGTCGTTGCGCGGATCACATTTTTGAGTTTGTCTGCTTCATTCAGAAACACCATTTGCGCATCAAGGCGTGCGCTCATGATTGTTCCAAATCGGAGGCGGCTTTGTCGATGCGCTCGTCCAGAAACTTGCGCGCGCGGTTCAAAGCAATGCGCACACGCGCGGCGGTCATAAACGCTTCCTCCGCCGTGGTCGACGAAGAGGCAAGCATCTTGCCGATGTTATTCACCAACTCTTCGTCGCCAATCGCTTCCGCCGCTTCAATCGCGTCGCGCGCCAGATCGTCGGCCATTTTGTCAATGATCGCGCTCATGATAGTCCCTTAACGCGTCGTTTCGGTTAGGCGGCGTTTGACGTAGCTTTGAACATTGCCGATCATCGTATCCATATGCGGCTCTTCAAAAAAGTGACCGGAGCCTTCAAGCTCTTGGTGGGTGATCGTGATGCCCTTTTGCTCGTGTAGTTTGTTCACCAGACCGACCGTATCCGCAGGGGGTGCCACACGGTCCGCAGTGCCGTTGATGATCAGACCAGACGCAGGACAAGGCGCGAGGAAGCTGAAATCATACATATTCGCGGGCGGGCTGACAGAGATAAAGCCTGTGATCTCGGGGCGACGCATCAAAAGCTGCAGGCTGAGCCAAGCGCCGAAAGAGAAACCCGCAACCCAGCAATGTTTGGAGTTGTTGTTCATCGATTGCAGGTAGTCGAGTGCAGAAGCGGCATCAGAAAGCTCGCCAATGCCTTGATCATATTCACCCTGCGAGCGGCCAACGCCGCGAAAGTTAAAGCGCAGAACCGTGAAACCCATGTTATAAAACGCGTAGTGCAGGTTGTAGACGACCTTGTTGTTCATCGTCCCGCCAAATTGCGGATGCGGATGCAGCACGATTGCGATCGGTGCGTCCTTTTCCTTTTGCGGGTGATAACGGCCCTCCAAGCGACCTTCGGGACCTGGGAAAATTACTTCGGGCATCTGTCGTAAACTCCTGCGCAAAGCGATTTGGTCGTTCTTGACGAAGCGACGTCGGCACTTTAGAACCATTCTAAGCTGAGCAAGGCTCGGCCATCGACAAGCAGATATGCGCTGCTTGCGCGAAGGTCAATCAAATCAATGTCTTTAGGATTAAAGAGACAGCGATTCATAGATACGCGGGGGCGGCCAGATGAAACTATCCACAAAAGGGCGTTACGCCATGGTCGCGCTGACTGATATTGCGCTGCAACCCAGCGATGTTTTGGTGACTTTAGGTGATATTTCAAAGCGTCAGGATGTGTCGCTGCCCTATCTTGAGCAGCTTTTCGTGAAACTGCGCCGTGCCAAGCTGGTTGAATCGGTGCGCGGCCCGGGCGGCGGTTATCGTTTGGCAAAGGCCACATCCGAGATTCGCGTGTTAGACATATTGTCGGCTGTCGATGAAACCGTGGATGCGATGCACAAGGGGGCGGGGGCTTCTGGCGGCTCATCGGGCTCGCGCGCGCAATCGATGACCAATCGTTTGTGGGAAGGTCTTAGCGCACATGTCTATGTGTATTTGCACCAAACGCGTCTGTCTGATGTGGTGAGCAACGGGCTCGCGCCATGTCCTGCGGTTCCCAACCTTTTTGACTTTGTGGACGAATAATGGCGCGCGTCTACCTTGATCATAATGCGACGACGCCGCTTCGGGCAGAGGCGCGAAACGCGATGATTGCGGCGATGGATCAGATCGGCAATCCGTCTTCGGTTCATGCAGAAGGGCGGGCGGCGAAGTCGATAATCGAGCGTGCGCGCGGGCAAGTCAGCGCAGCGCTTGGTGCGGATGGGGCGGATATCGTCTTTACGTCGAGTGCGACCGAAGCTGCGGCACTGGCATGTGCGGGCAAGGCGCTCGCAAGCGCGCGGATTGAGCATGACGCGGTGCTGAGTTGGACATCCGGTGATTTGAGCGTGACTGAAAATGGCGCTTTTGCGCCAGATGATCCGAAAGCTGCAACCGTTCAACTGGCCAATTCAGAGACAGGCGTTGTGCAAAACCTACCAGATGGTCTGGCGCTGAGCGATATGACACAAGCCTTTGGCAAGATCCCACTTGCATTCAATTGGTCTGGTGCCGATATGGCGTTGGTCTCGGCGCATAAGCTGGGTGGCCCCAAGGGCATTGGTGCTTTGGTGTTAAAGCGCGGTCTTGATGTAAAGGCGCAAATCAAAGGGGGCGGGCAAGAAATGGGCCGCCGCTCTGGCACAGAAAACATCATCGGAATTGCCGGTTTTGGCGCAGCAGCAGAAGCAGCGCAAAGGGACCTTGATGCGGGTGTCTGGGACGAAGTTGAGAAACTTAGAAACATTCTAGAAAATGCCATTGCAGATCGCGCTAAACACACTATTTTTGTCGGGAAAGATGTTGCGCGCCTTCCAAACACCTCTTGTCTGCTCACGCCCGGTTGGCGCGGCGAGACGCAAGTGATGCAAATGGATTTGGAGGGCTTTGCTATTTCTGCAGGATCGGCCTGCTCAAGTGGCAAAGTCAAAGCGAGCAGCGTTTTACGGGCGATGGGATATAGCGAAAGCGATGCGGCTTGCGCGATACGGGTGTCATTGGGCCCCGAGACGACGGAACAAGAGGTGCTGGCCTTTGCG
Source organism: uncultured Planktotalea sp. (assembly GCA_964421835.1). Lineage (GTDB taxonomy): Bacteria > Pseudomonadota > Alphaproteobacteria > Rhodobacterales > Rhodobacteraceae > Planktotalea. Next base: position 1,565 of record CAYQZI010000036.1, on the reverse strand, counting down.
GATGCATGGCTTGCAAAGCACGAGAAATTTCGCGCGCGCGCTGCGTAGCGACACACGAAGGAGGCCGACATGGCAGCATTAGACCACGGTGACGTCAAAGAGGGCGTCGATCAGGAAACTGTCGATGCGGTGCGCGAAGTTGGCGGTGCGTATAAATACGGCTGGTCTACGGACATCGAAATGGAATACGCGCCCAAAGGTCTGAACGAGGACATTGTGCGCTTGATCTCGTCCAAGAACGACGAGCCTGAATGGATGACAGAGTGGCGCCTTGAGGCCTACCGTCGTTGGCTTACCAAGACTGAGCCGGATTGGGCGATGGTCGACTACCCGAAAATCGATTTTCAGGACCAGTATTACTACGCGCGGCCGAAATCGATGGAAGTGAAGCCGAAGTCTTTGGACGAGGTGGACCCGAAATTGCTTGCGACCTATGAAAAGCTCGGCATTCCTTTGAAGGAACAGATGATTCTTGCGGGGGTTGAAGGCGCAGAGGACATTGATGCAGATGCACCGCGCAAAGTGGCTGTGGATGCGGTGTTTGATAGTGTGTCCGTAGGCACGACCTTTCAGGACGAGCTGAAAAAGGCGGGTGTGATCTTTTGCTCGATTTCAGAAGCGATCAAAGATCACCCGGAATTGGTGAAGAAGTATCTTGGCACGGTGGTGCCTGTCTCCGACAACTACTATGCGACGCTTAATTCGGCGGTCTTTTCTGACGGATCGTTCGTCTATGTGCCGCCCGGCGTGCGTTGCCCGATGGAGCTATCGACCTATTTCCGCATCAATGCAGAGAACACGGGTCAGTTCGAGCGTACCTTGATCATCGCCGATAAAGGCAGCTACGTCAGCTACTTAGAAGGCTGCACCGCGCCGCAGCGCGATCAATCGCAGCTGCACGCTGCTGTGGTCGAAATCATCATCGAAGAAGATGCAGAGGTGAAATACTCCACCGTGCAGAACTGGTATCCCGGTGATGAGAACGGCAAAGGCGGGATTTATAACTTCGTGACCAAACGTGCGGATTGCCGCGGGGATCGTGCGAAGATCATGTGGACGCAGGTGGAAACCGGCTCTGCCGTGACGTGGAAGTACCCAAGTTGCATTCTGCGCGGGAACGAGAGCCAAGGCGAATTTTACTCCATCGCCATCGCAAACAACCACCAGCAGGCTGACACGGGCACCAAGATGATCCACTTGGGCCGCGATACCAAGTCGCGCATTGTGTCTAAGGGTATTTCAGCGGGCTTTGCACAGAACACTTACCGTGGCCTTGTGTCCATGCACCCGAAGGCGAAAGAGGCGCGCAACTATACGCAGTGCGACAGTCTTTTGATTGGCGATAAATGCGGTGCGCACACGGTGCCTTATATCGAAGTAAAGAACAACTCGGCGCGGGTTGAGCATGAGGCGACAACCTCCAAGGTGGACGATGAGCAGCTGTTTTACTGCCGTCAGCGCGGCATGGATGAAGAAGAGGCGGTCGCTTTGGTTGTGAATGGGTTCTGCAAAGAAGTGCTGCAAGCGCTGCCAATGGAGTTCGCGATGGAAGCGCAGCAGTTGGT
>CAYQZI010000035.1:4692-20605 GCA_964421835.1 uncultured Planktotalea sp. | reverse complement strand
GGCGCGCGGTTGGTGAAAACGGCGCATGGCTGCGTTGCCGTGTTTCGCACCGCCAAGGATGAGGTCTACGCGCTCGACAATGCGTGTCCGCACAAACAAGGACCGCTCGCAGAAGGCATCGTGCATGGCACAGCCGTCACATGCCCTTTGCACAACTGGGTGATCTCGCTTGAAACAGGCATGGTGCAAGGCCCCGACGAAGGGCAAGTAGCGACCTATCCGGCGAAGGTGCTTGAAGGACGTATCCTGCTCGACGCGGAGTTCCTCAGCCAAAGAGCCGTGGCATGAGCCTGACGCGCACAACCTGCCCCTATTGCGGCGTTGGCTGCGGTGTTCTTGCGGGTGCGGATGGCACGATCAAAGGCGATCCGGAGCATCCCGCAAATTTCGGCCGGCTTTGCTCCAAAGGCTCTGCACTGGGTGAAACCATCGATCTGGAGGGGCGATTGCTGCACCCACAGATCGCCGGGCAAGATGCCAGCTGGGATGAGACGCTCGATCTAATGGCTGAAAAGTTCAGCGCGGCGATCCGAGATCATGGACCTGACAGCGTTGCTTTTTATGTCTCAGGTCAGATCCTGACCGAAGATTACTACATCGCCAATAAGCTTATGAAGGGCTTCATCGGCTCGGCCAATATCGACACAAATTCGCGGCTGTGCATGGCCTCCTCTGTTGCGGGTCACAAACGCGCGTTTGGCACAGACACGGTTCCGGGCACTTACGAAGACTTGGAAGAAGCAGATCTGATCGTCCTCGTCGGATCAAACCTAGCCTGGTGCCACCCTGTTTTGCATCAACGCATCGCAGCGGCGAAAGCGGCGCGCCCTTCGATGAAAGTGATCAACGTTGATCCGCGCAAAACGGCCACGAGCGAGCTGGCGGATCATCACCTACGCATATTGCCCGATGGGGACATCGCGCTGTTCAATGGACTGCTCGCCCATTTGGCCGATACTGGCGCGCTTGATGACGCCTACCTTGAAAACCACGTTATCGGCTTTACCCCCGCGATTACCCAAGCGCGTTTGGATGACCCCTCTGAAAGCGGCATCAGCGCTGAAGAGCTTGCGCTGTTCTATCAGCTTTGGGCGGGCACACAGAACGTTGTCACTGTCTATTCGCAAGGCGTCAATCAATCGAGCTGCGGCACGGATAAAGTCAACGCGATCCTGAACTGCCATCTTGCGACAGGGCGGATAGGCAAGCCGGGTTGCGGGCCGTTTTCGGTGACAGGTCAGCCTAATGCGATGGGCGGGCGCGAAGTGGGTGGTCTTGCGAATATGCTGGCCAATCACCTCGATATCGAGAACGCAGATCACCGCACGCGCGTTCAAGAGTTCTGGCAAAGCCCGACGATCTGCACGCAGGCGGGTCTGAAAGCGGTTGATCTCTTTGACGCCTGCGCCAGTGGTCAGATCAAGGCGCTTTGGGTCATGTCTACCAATCCCGCGGTCAGTCTTCCTGATGCTCACGGCGTCGCAAAGGCGATTGCCAATGTGCCCTTTGTGGCCGTGTCTGACATCATGGCGCGCACGGATACCGGCGATTTGGCCGATATTTTGCTGCCCGCAACGGGCTGGGGCGAAAAGGACGGCACCGTCACCAATTCAGAGCGGCGCATTTCGCGTCAGCGTGCCTTTTTGCCTGCCCCCGGCGAGGCGCGCGCCGATTGGAAAACGCTTTGCGACGTGGCGATCCGCATGGGCTTTTCCACAGGGTTCAACTTCGACACCCCTGCCGAGATTTTCGGCGAATACGTGGCCCTGTCGGGCGCAACCCGCGACTTTGGCCGCGATCTTGATCTAAGCCTTTTCGCCGATGTGGATTACGCTAATCTAATTCCAACGCAGTGGCCCGCGAACAACAAACGCTTCTTTGCAGACGGGCAGTTTTTCCACCCCGATCAAAAAGCCAAGATGTTGCCTGTCAGCGCGCCGCATCCGCGCATGCGCTCTGCTCTTACGCTCAATTCAGGCCGCAACCGCGATCAGTGGCACACCATGACACGCAGCGGAAAAGCGCCCCGCCTTGGTGCGCATTTGGCGGAACCCTATGCAGAGATCCACCCGAGCGATGCCGCGCGCATGGGGCTAGAGATTGGCGATCTGCTGGAGGTAAACAGCAACGACAACAAGGCGCTTCTGCGCGCGCGCATCACTGATCGCACAGCGCTTGGTCAGATTTTTGCACCGATGCATTGGACACGCCAGCAAAGCACTGCGGGGCTTGTGAACGCCTTGATCCCCGCCAAAGTTGATCCGGTTTCAGGTCAGCCCGCAAGCAAGGATACCCCCGTCACCGCGCGCAAGTTCGACGCAGCATGGTTCGGCTTTGCAGCCGCCGCTCAACCGATGCAAATCAAAAGCGACTACGCCGCCCTCGCGCGTTCGCTTACCGGTTGGCAGGGAGAGTTTGCAGGGCAGCAGATGCCCAAGGATTGGGAGGCTTTCGCAAGAGAGGTGATGGATCTACCCGGCGCGCATCTTTGCGAAATGCGAGACCGGACCGCCCAAGCAGCGCGGCTTGCCTTTTATGAGCGCGACACACTTGTGGGTGCCTTTTTCGCCAGCCCTGCCCCCGTTTCGCTCGCGCGTAACACGGTGATCTCACTGATCGGCACTGACACGCCTGCGTTGCAGATTTTGGCGGGTCGCAGCGGCGCGGATCAACCCGACCCTGGCGTGACGATCTGCGCGTGCATGAACGTAGGTGTGAACACTTTGCGCACAGCGATTGCAAATGGCGCGTCGAGCATTGACGCACTTGGTGAAGAGACATGCGCAGGCACAAACTGCGGTTCTTGCAAGCCTGAGTTGGCAGCGCTTTTGGATCAGTTCCATATGCCGATGGCCGCCGAATGAGCCTTGCGCCCTATGTCCGCATCGTCGCCCAGGGCAAAGGGCGTGCGCGTGCTTTGACGCGGGCCGAAGCCGAGCAAGCGATGGGCATAATCTTGTCCGGCGATGCCGCGCCAGAGGCGCTCGGAGCCTTGCTGATGGTGCTTCGTTTGCGCGGCGAAACAGATGCAGAGATTGCCGGCTTCACCGCCGCTTTGCGCAACGCGGCGGCGCATGTCGCAAAAGCTGATCTTGACTGGCCCTGTTACGCCGCTGGGCGCACGCGCGGCGCACCATTGTTTTTGCTGGCGGCGAAACTGGTCGCGCAAGCGGGTTACCGCGTTGCGATGCACGGCTGGAATTCACATCAATCAGGCGGCGCCGATCTGCGCGCCGCGCTACAGGCATTGCAATTCGAAGGCGACGGGCTGAGCTATTTGCCGCTGGAAACCCTTAGCCCTGCGGCGTTTGATCTGCTGCGCCTGCGCGATACATTCGGGCTTCGCAGTTGCATAAACACCGTGTTGCGCATGTGGAACCCAGCAGGCGCGCGCGCCTCGGTGCAGGGCGTCTTCCACCCCTCTTATCGCGGATTGCAATCGCGCGCTGCGGCGCTGCTCGGCGATCAAAACCTGACCGTTATCAAAGGCGGCGGCGGCGAGTTCGAGCGCAACCCGTCGAAAGACACCGCTGTCTTTGGGCTGAAAAACGGCGTGGAGCTGAACGAACTGATCCAAGCGCCGCTTGATACAACCCGCCGCCTGCATGATCCTGAGCAACCGGTTGATCTGGTATCCCTTTGGAACGGCTCTGAGCAAAATGATTTTGCCGCTGAAGCGGTGATTGGCACTGCGGCTTTGGCGCTTTGGACCTTAAACGACGCCGCCACAATCGAGCACGCAACGCAGCGCGCGCGAGCGCTTTGGACGGCGCGCCATCAAAACATGAGGAAAGCCGGATGAAAACCTTCCCAATGTTCTTGCAAATGCAAGGTCGCCGCGTCGTTATCGCTGGTGGCGGCGAACAAGCGGCGCAGAAATGCCGCCTAATCCTAAAGACAGAGGCAGCCATCACCCTGCTCGCGCCCTCGCTTGACCCCGAGCTTTCGGATCTGCACGCGCAAGGCCGCATCGCGTGGCGCAGCGGGCCGATCACACCCAGCGATTTCCAGGATGCCGCTTTGGTTTTTGTCGCTTCTGGCTGCCCTGCCAGCGATGCTTGTCTTCATATGCTCGCCAAATCTGTTGGCGCGGTGGTGAATGTTGTCGATCAACCGCAGCTGTGTGATGCGATCACGCCATCGATTGTGGACCGCGCGCCAGTGGTTGTGGCGATTGGCACCGAGGGCACCGCACCAGTGCTTGCGCGTCAAATCAAAACCAAGCTCGAGCAAATGTTAGAGCCGCGACTAGGCGATTTGGCCGCTTTGGCAGGGCGTTTGCGCGAGCGGGCCAGCCTGCGCCTCGAGCCACGGCAACGGCGCGATCTTTGGCGCTGGGTGTTTTCAGGGTCAGTGCGCGAAAAGCACGCGCGCGGCGCCGAGCGCGAGGCCGCCAAGATGATCAAAGACGCGATCGACACGGCGCATTTCGAGGGTGATCACTGCGGCTCTGTTGCCTTGGTTGGTGCTGGCCCCGGGTGCAAGGATTTGATCACGCTGCGCGGTGTGCAGCGCCTGCAAGAAGCCGATGTGATCTATTATGACCGCCTTGTAGACCCCGAAATTCTTGAACTGGCGCGCCGCGATGCAGAGCGTGTTTACGTGGGCAAAGCGCCCGGGTGCCATCATTGGCCGCAAGAGAAAATCTCTGGCGTGATCGTTGCCGCCGCCAAGCAAGGCAAACGCGTCGTGCGATTGAAATGCGGCGACCCCGGTGTGTTTGCGCGCGGTGCAGAGGAAACAGATGCGCTGAACGCAGCAGGCATTGCATATGAAATTGTGCCCGGTGTCACCGCTGCCAGCGCCGCCTCTGCCGCGATGGGTGGTTTTCTGACGCAGCGCGGCAGTTGCGATACGCTGATGCTGGCGACAGGTAAGTCTGCAGATGCAGGCAAAACGCCGGACTGGATCAGCTCTTTGCGCGCTGGTATGCGCGTTGCGGTCTATATGGGCGTTGGCTCTGCGGGTGATATCTCGCAAGCTTTGATCGACAGCGCCCTGGCGCAGCACATCGAGATCGATATCGTCTCAAACGCGCAGCAAAGCACGCAGGTGATCGCCCATTGCACGGCCGAGACCCTTGTTGAGACAATCGAGCAGAACGCCATTCAAAATCCTGCGATCCTGTTTCTCACCTGGCCGCAGCCGCAGGATGTGATGCAACTAACACAGCAAGACCAACCGCAGCGCGCGCATTTAAAGGCACTCTGACCCGCCCCTTGTTTGGTGAAGACCCAGCAATAAGGATACTGGGTTATGGAAAAGAAGACCTTTGGAAATAGAGAGCCGGACGCACTGCCTGCGCGTGCAATGCGTGGGGTCTTGGACCACGAGAGCGAATATCACAGCAGGGCCGCCGCGACTTCATCCGTTTCACAGAAGCTTGTGGAAATGCTTTCGCATCTGGATAAAGCGGCATGAGGCGGACGGCTGCCTGCGTTGGGAATGACCACGGCAGAGTGGGATCGGAGCAAAGAGCTTGAGCGTGAGACTGGGCAGTCAAGTCAAAACAATGAGATATTGACGAAGGCATCTTCTTAGTTTGCCTAGGCTCTCATCGCTCTTAGTGATCACCAAACGATCGCTCAAGGTCACTTTCGAAGCTTGGGTTTGAAACCACTGTCGGGTAGCGATTTATGTGTGCAATGTGATTTTCACCTATGTGCTTGCGAAAAGCGCATGAGTGCAGTGGTAGCGCGAAAGGTTAATGAATGGCGCGTTCGGATAGACCGCTCAAGACAGCACGCGCCGCGCGCAGACCAGGCGCTTCGCCGCCTAGACCAAGGCGCTGCATGGTTAATTGCATGGCCGCTGTTTGCTTGCTCGGATCTGCGAGCAAAGCCGTCAAACCGTCGGCGATCTTACTTGGTTCGCACTCTGCGCCTATAAATTCCGGCACCGCGCGCGTTTGCGATACGAGGTTGACCAACGTTACCGAGTCGACCTTCAACATGCGCCCAATGATCTGGCGCGAGAGCCAGTTCATATCATAGGCGATCACCATGGGCGTGCCTGCCGCCGCCAGCTCAAGCGATACTGTGCCCGAGGCTGCAAGCGCCACATCCGCCGCTTTAAAGGCCGCGCGCTTTTGCGATTTGTTTTCGGACGACACGACCAACGGCGCTGCGGGCCAGTCGGCGACAGCGCTGCGCACAAGTGTTTCGACAGGGCCTGCTGCGGGAATCACAAGGCGTAGATCGGGGCGGGCTTGCAGCACGGGGGCCAGCGCTTCGCCAAAGATTGGCGCCAATCGAGAAACCTCTGCACGGCGCGAGCCCGGCAGCACCAAAGCTAACGGCGCATCACCAATCCCATGCTCTGCGCGAAAGCGCGCGGCGTCTTCATCGCCTGCTTGCTTATCGGTAACGACGGGGTGCCCGACGAAATCACAGCGCATGCCTGCCGCTTCCATATAGGGCGGCTCGAACGGAAACAGCGCAAGCACTTGATCGATGTGGCGCGCCATTTTTGCAGCCCGCCCTGCACGCCATGCCCAAACTGTTGGCGCAACATAATGCACGCAGCGGATTTGGCTTTTCGCTTTCACCAGTTTGGCGACGCGCAGCGAAAATTCGGGCAGATCAATGGTGATCAAAACATCTGGCGGATTGCGCAGAATTTGCTCGGCCGTCTCTGCGATGCGCTGTTTCAAGTGCCGATACTGCGAGAGAATTTCAGAAATGCCCATGATCGAAATCTCTTCCATGGGGAAGCGGCTTTGCAGGCCCGCCTCACTCATTCTGGCGCCGCCGATGCCGTCAAATTGAACGTCGGGCACAAGCGTTTGCAAACCCTCCATCAAAGCGGCACCGAGCTTATCGCCCGACGGCTCGCCCGCGATTACGAACACACGCATCGCTTAAATGTCCTGCGCGGTCAAAGAGATACCCGCCGCCTCAGCAAGACTTATCGTCTTTTTTCGCTCCAGCACAATAACCGCCCCAGCCGCCACGAGGATGGCTGACAGGCCAGAGGAGGCAGCCGCGCGCACGGTCTCGGGGCCAATTGTCGGCATGTCCACACGCAAATCTTGACCCTGCTTCGGTGCTTTCACAAACACCCCGCCCTGCCCTCGCAAATGCTGGGGCGTGCGCGCCACAAACGCGAGCAAGGCATCTGTGCCTTGCAGCGTCTCAACCCCAAGGCACAATCCGTTTTCAACAACAGCGCCCTGCCCCACGTCCAGCGGGCTAAGCGCATGCAAAATAGCAATGGCACGATCTGCATCGGCTTGCGCGCTCGTGCTTAGGGCCTGCCCAGCCAACACGCCAGCCTCCGGTGCAAGGCTTGGATCAAGCTCATGTGCGCCGCGCACGCGAAAGCCTTGGTCTTCAAAAACCGAGATCACAAACCGCAAAAGCGCGTCATCGCCGCCTTGCATCGCCGCAATCAAACGCGGCTCAAGCGCCCTCATCACAGGGTCAAACGCAGCAGGGTCAAGCGGGGGGCGCGACATGGCACCGGCCATCACCACCTCGCTCACATCTTGCGATTTCAGCGCATCAAACAGCGCGCCCATGGCCTCAAAGCGGTGTTCTTGTGTGCCCTCGCCCAAGTCATGCGCCACGCCGGAAAAGCTAATCTGCACCGCATCTGGATTAAGCGCTGCCAAGCGGTGCGGCAATCCGCCGGCACCGGAAAGAATGGCGAGCTTGCCCATGCTAGCCGCCCGGCGTAAGGAAAGAGCGATCCGTCGCAGCGGTCACAAATTCAACGATATTATGCACATAGGCGCTGTCTGTGTCCTCGCCCATACGCTTTACGCGGTCCTGAAAAGTTCCCTCGCCCTGCGCCATCATCTGAAAGGCGGCGCGCAACGCCATGATATCGCCGCGCTCAACTCCGCGCCGCTTCAGGCCTACCAAGTTCAACCCATCGAGTTGCCCACGCGGTGCCTGAACGAGACCATAAGGGATCACATCATTCGTCACCATTGTAACAGCGCCAATGATCGCACCCTCGCCAATGCGCACAAACTGATGAATCCCCGCGAGGCCACCGATGATAACGTCATTTTCGATGATGCAGTGCCCTGCGACAGCGGCGCTATTTACCACGATCACGTTGTTGGCGAGGATCACATCATGCGCGATATGACAGCCCGCCATAAAAAGGCAATCATCGCCGATCTTGGTCAGACCGCCGCCGCCTTCTGTGCCTGTGTTCACAGTCACATGTTCCCGAATGCGGTTGCGCGAACCGATCTGAAGTTCTGTAACTTCGCCGCCAAACTTCTTGTCCTGCGGGATCTCTCCGACGACAGCGAAAGAAAAAATCGTGTTGTCGACGCCAAGCGTCGTCTTGCCCTTCACAATCGCATGGCTCATCAGCACGCAGCGCGCGCCCATGCGAACCTCAGCGCCTACGAAACAAAAAGCACCAATCACGCAGCCTTCGCCGATCACTGCGCCCTGTTCAATAACAGCGCTTGGGTGAATATCCGCGCCCTCGTGAATACTCATGCGGGTAAATCCATCATTGCGGTGAACTCGGCCTCTGCGGCCATTTCGCCCTCGACCGTGGCGACGCCAGAGAATTTCCAGACCTTGCCACCGGGCTTGCCGCGCACTGTGGTCAGGTTCATCTTAAGCACATCGCCCGGCCCAACTTTGCGGCGGAATTTGCATTTGTCGATGGCCATGAAATAGACCTTCATGTCCTTGTCAGCCATATCAAGTGCCGTGCCAACCATGACAGCCGCAGTCTGCGCCATCGCTTCAACAATCGTCACGCCTGGCATGATTGGCAGGCCCGGAAAATGCCCTTGGAAATGCGGCTCATTCATTGTGACGTTCTTGATACCAACAGCGGTTTGCGTGCCATCAATCTGCTCCACTTTATCAACCAGCAAAAACGGGTAGCGATGCGGAAGAATGCGTTGGATCAACTGAATATCAGCGCTAAGAAGCTCGCTCATGAAATGGCCTTTGTGCTTATTGATAACGGGTTTCTTTGTCCTAGCAACTGCGCCACATCGGGGCAAGGCGTCTGCGCGCTTTGCTAGCGATCGCTTGGCGGTGTTGCGTCTTCTGCGCTGCTTTGAACAGGGGCAAGCAATTCATCAAGCGGCACGCCCTCGCCCAGACCCAAATCGATGCGCGCAATTGCCTCTAATGTGACGTCCGACGCATCCGCGCTAACAAACACAGCGCGGCGATCAAGCACAACGCTCGCGCCCTTTTCCAGCATCAAGCGCTGCATGAACGGGGCAATCGTGAACAGAAACTGACGCTCTACTTGCTCAGAGAGCTGCGTCAACGCACGTAGCTTTTCGTCTTGTCCTTTGCGCGCGGCGGTGACTTTCACATCAAACGCATCCGCAAGATCGCGAAAGTCTTCTGGACTCATCGTGTCACGCAAGTCCGTCAGCTCGCTTTCTTCCTCGGCTAGCTCTTGTTCGATTGTTCGGTTTTCTGACGCCAAACGGCGACCGCGCGCAGCAATTTCACCCGACAGGCTTTGTCCGAAAAGCGTTTCCGAATAAAGACGTTCACGTTGAATTGTAAGCACGGGCACTTCTGGCAGCGAAAAACCACCCGCTTGCGCGCGCGCGTAGTTTGGCGCGACGACAACAAAGGCAAGCGCCAAAACGGCGGCGCTTAGTCCCTTCCCGTATCGAGCCAAGACGCCAGTTTTAAAATTTTGTCGATATGGTGAGGTCAAAGGTTTGCTCCCGATCACCGACTTCTTTGGACAAAGCTTTGGTAAAGTTAAAGCGCAGCGGCCCAATCGGCGTTTCCCAGAACAAAGAGGCACCGATCACTTGGCGCGCAGCGAAGCTTTCGTTGATCACATTGGCATTGGTCTGTTCGAGCGACCAAAGCGAGCCAATATCGTAAAAGACACCGCCTGAGATGCCATACTCTTCGGGCAAACCAAGCGGGAATTCTGCTTCAAGACGCGCGACCGCGAACATGTTGCCCCCAAGTGCATCATTGATCGCGCCAGTCGCTTCGCGTGGGCCAATGCCGCTGGGCTCAAAGCCGCGCATAATGGACGAGCCCATGAAAAAGCGCTCGGTCGAGCGACCAGAACCGCTGAGGTAATTTAAGGAGCCACCTTCCAGTGTTGCACGCAGCGTTACTTCTTCGTTGAGCACCTTGGTTTGCGCGATAGCTTTGGCAGTTGTGCGCACAAAGCGGTTGTTTGCACCGCCAGTTCCAAAATCCTGACCAAACTCAAGCAATACACCTGCATTCGGGTTTAGACCCGTGCGCCGCGTGTCATAGCTATAGGTGTATCCGATGGAGTTATTATACTCGATCCCGCGTGCAACTTCGCTGGTGACCAATGCGCCAGCATTTGCACCCAGATCGGTCATTTCCGTCATATCAAGCGTGTAGCGCACTTCCATGCGGCCGTTCTCAGAAACAGGGAAATTGAACGAGGGTTTGAACTGCCCAAGATTAGTATCATAGGTGGCGTTCAGATTGTCGGTTTCGATATAGCTTAGAACGAAGCCAAAGCGTAGATCGCGTCCCAAGAAGGCAGGCTCGCCAAAGGTCAGCGAGTACTCACGGTTATCAACCCCTGTGGTCACCGCTAGGCTAAGCTGTTGGCCACGTCCCAAGAAGTTCGTTTCGCTATAGTTAATCAAAGCGCCGGGACCTGTCGCGCTTGAATATGTGCCGCCAAAGCTGAGCGAGCCAGTGGTCGTTTCCTCGACGTCGACGTCGACGATCACTTGATCCGGCGCAGAGCCTTCGCGCGCTTCCACATCCGCTTGACCAAAGAAGCCAAGTGCGCGCACGCGCTCGGCGCTTTCGCGAATTTCACGGGGGTTAAACGGATCGCCTTCAACAATTTTGAACTGCCGACGCACAACACGATCAAGCGTTGTTGCGTTGCCTTCGATATCGATCCGCTCGACAAAAATACGCGGACCACGCACCAGTGCAAACTCAACGTCAAGCGTCAGGTCGCGATCATTGCGTGTCACGCGCGGCTCGACGCGTACGAAATCAAGGCCAAGCTTGATCGCTAAACGTTCAAGACGAGCAATGGAATTTTCAACCAATGTGGGCGAGTACACAACACCGGGTCTGATCTTTAGTGCCGCCTGGAACTCAGCCTCATCCGCATCTGCGACTTCGGAAACAGTAGTGATACTGCCGAATTTAAACTGCTGCCCTTCTTGCACATTGAAGGTCACGAAAAAGCCGTCCCGCTCGCGCGCGAGCTCGGCATTCACTGCTGTCGTTCGAAAATCAACGTAGCCACGGCTGAGATAAAAATCGCGCAGCACTTGCTTGTCGAACTCGATGCGATCTTCGGCAAATGTATCGCGTTTTACAAAGGCGCGCAAAAGACCCGCCTGCTTGGTCTCAAGAACACGGCGCAAACGACGATCAGAATAGACCTGGTTGCCAACAAAACCGAGACGCTCGATTTCGGTCAAACCGCCCTCGAATATTTCAAACACCAGATCGACACGGTTGTCAGAGCGGCGAATGATGCGCGGGCTGACGGTCGCAGTCAGACGGCCCTGCTGGGAATAGGCTGTCGCAATTTCAGCAGCGTCACGCTCTGCAGTGCTGGGGTTAAACACACGCCGCGCTTGGCTTTGAACCACTATCGCAAGATCATCGTCCTTGAGGCGGCGGTTGCCCTCGAAATTGATCCGATTAATCGTTGGATATTCGGTGACCTTGATCACAAGGCGACTGCCTTGCGGAACAATATCAACGCTCTCGAATAACCCGCTTTCTTGCAGCCGCTGAAATGCGCCATTCAGATCAGAGCCAGAAACACGAGCACCCCGAGCGATTCCCGCATAAGAGAGGATTGTCGATGGCTCAATGCGCTGATTGCCCTCGATGGAAACTGTGTTGAAACGGAATTCTTGCGCGCTTGCGGCGCTTGGCACAGCACCGTAAGCCACTGATATACCTAAAGCAATCACAGCAATGCTGGAGCGTAGCTTAGTTTTGTTGCGCGCTCGACGAACGCGGCGTTGCTCGCCGCTTGTTTTCGTAGTGATCATCATGCCGATCCAATAGTCATCCCAGATGCAATCTGAGTAGCTCTATTACCGGATATTGTCAAAAGCCGATCGGCTGAATTTCGCAAAGCAAAAAAGCTGTGCCAGCCTAGACTTTCCTACAAGATGAAGGGGTTGGCGAAAGTCACCGACGCGACATAGGCCGAAAGCACCAGGCAGATCGCCAGCATTGTAAAGTACAAGATGCGGTCCAGATTAAGCGCAAGCAAGAAGCCAAGACTGCGTGTGCCAGATTGGATATGTTGCATGTTTCGTCTCGCCTAGAATACGCGCGGTGCGTGGGAATTGATCTGATGCGCCCTGCCTAACTGGCGAATGCGGCGAAATATGGGCAGCGCGCGATTTGATTTGCGCTTTATGGGCAGAACAAATCATTCCCAAGCGCAAACAGCATCAGCGACAAGATCACCATCAAGCCAACCGACATGAAGACGCGCAGCACGCGCTCGCTTGGCGGTTTGCCCGTCACTGCTTCATAAGCAAAGAACACCAGATGCCCGCCGTCCAAAACAGGCACAGGAAACAGGTTCAAAAGACCCACAGCCGTGGACAAAACCGCGATGAACCAAATAAAGCTCGTTGCGCCTTGGCTCGCCATCGCTCCAGAGGTTTGCGCAATGCCAATGGGGCCAGACAGATTGCAAGAACTGATCGCGCCTGTCACCATATGATACATGCCCGAAAGCGAGCCTTCGATCACGCGCTGCGTTTGCAACGCGCCATTTTTTATTGCCGTCAGCGGGCTTGTCGGCTGCGTCGCAGGCTCAAAGAAAAAGCCCCCCGCCACACCAATGCGCCACTGAGTTACAAATGAATTGTCTGCCTGCGGCTCGTCCACGCGCTTGGGCGAAAGCGTCACTTGGCGCGTCTCGCCATTGTTCCAAAGATCCAGAAGTAGCGGCGCGCCCTCGCCGCTCTCAACCGCGTCCTTAAGCTGCGAAAAGGCAAACACAGGTTCGCCGTCAATCGCAGTGATCACATCCTCGGCCTTTAGCCCTGCGCTGAGCGCTGCAGATTGCGGCAGAACCGTCGTCACAAGCGCCGGATAGGGGTATGGACCAGTGACATCCAGCTCAGCGCCGTCGCGCCCAACGGTATAAGTGACCGAGGCGGATTTGCTGATCGCTTCCTCAAGCGCGCTAAAGCCTGCGCCATCTTCAAAACTTGGGACTGGAATGCCATCAATTGCCAGCAATTGATCGCCCACTTGCAATTCTTGCACTGCGGGCATTGCGCGCAATGCGCCAACAGCAAGCGGATCCGCCTCTTCACCGCGCCACAAAAGCACGGCGGCAAAGACCAAAATGGACAAAGCGAAGTTGAAAACCGGGCCAGCCGCAACCGTCGCAGCCCGCGCCCAAAGCGGTGCCCCCGGCATGGTGCGGCGTTTCTCCGCATCGCTCAGCGCGCGCACCGCTTCGCCGTCAGGCGCGCTTGCGGCATTCGCATCGCCCATGAATTTCACGTAACCGCCAAAGGGAAGCGCCGCAAATTGCCAAACCGTGCCATGTTTATCGACGCGGCTGAACAGCACCGGACCAAAGCCAAGCGAGAACACTTCTGCATGGATGCCAGACCAACGACCGACAATGTAGTGACCATATTCATGGATTGCGACAATCACCGAAAGCGCCAGCACAAAGGCCACAAGCGTCCAGATTACACTGCCAAATTGCGGCAAAAGCCCCAGAATATCCATGTCTCATGCGTCCTTTTGCTGCTCGCGCGTGTTTTTAGGCGGGATTTAAGCCCCTGCGATGATCTCATCCGCGCTCTTACGTGCCAGATGGTCCATCTCAAGAACGCTATCAAGGGTCATTTCGGCATTTGTGAGGCTAGATTGCGCAGAAAGGCGGCTCAGCACCTCTTCCACGACGTCGCCCATCTGCATAAAGCCGATTTTTTCGGCGATGAAATGATCCAGCGCGCGTTCTTTTGCGGCGTTAAAGACCGCGCCAGCATGTCCGCCCGCCGCCATCACCTCGCGCGCAAGGCGTAGCGCGGGCCAACGCGTTTCATCAGGCGCGCGAAAGGTCAGTTGCGAGAGCGCGGCAAGGTCCAGCCGCTCCACCGGCAGCTTGCGCCGCTCGGGCCAATGCAGCGCAAAGCCAATCGCATGGCGCATATCAGGCGGGCCCACATGCGCCATCAGCGCACCATCGTTAAACCCGACAAGCGCGTGGATCATCGATTGCGGATGCACCAGCACTTCGATGATACCCGGATCAACTTCGAAAAACTCACGCGTTTCAATAACTTCCAACGCTTTGTTGAACATGGATGCGCTGTCAATCGTGATGCGCTGCCCCATATCCCAATTGGGATGCGTCGCCGCTTGCGCAGGCGTGGCGCTGGCGAGTTTGTCCATTGGCCAGTCGCGAAACGCACCGCCAGAAGCGGTGATAATGATCCGCTCAACCGCGCTCATGTCCTCACCAATCAAGCCCTGAAACACAGCCGAATGTTCGCTGTCCACTGGCAAGATTCGCGCGTTGTTTTGCTTGGCCGTCGCTTTGACCAAAGCCCCCGCGCAGACCATAGATTCCTTGTTCGCCAGCGCCAATGCCGCGCCCTGTTTCAACACCTCAAGCCCCGGTGCAAGCCCTGCCGCGCCGACGATGGCCGACATGACCCAATCGGCGCTGCGCGCGCCCGCTTCTATCACAGCGCTTTGCCCTGCGGCTGCCGCAACGCCGCTGCCAGCAAGCGCATCGCGCAGATCATTCAGCAAAGCGGGATCAGCCGTCACTGCCAGATCGGCCTTTAAGTCGCGCGCATCCTGCGCAAGCTGCTTGATATTGCGTGCGCCAGTAAGCGCGACAACGTCATATTCATCTGGGGCGCGTTTGATCAGATCAATCGTGTTCTGCCCAATCGAGCCTGTCGCGCCAAGAATGGAAACCTTGCGCATCGCTTTGCTCTACCCTGCAACGCTGGGGGGGAAATCGAAGAAAAGTGCGGCGATGATCAACAAAAGCGCCGCGCCAAGCATCCCATCGAAGCGATCCAACAGCCCGCCATGGCCCGGAATAAGGTTGGAGCTGTCCTTCACGCCCACATGCCGTTTGATCGCGCTTTCAGCGATATCGCCAAGCTGCGCGGCAAGCGCCGCAGCGATGGACACTGCAATAACCACAGCGCCGCCGCCATAAAACGCCGCGAAAATTGCGCCAACCGCCGCCGCGCCGATCCAGCCAGCGACAGTGCCGGACCATGTTTTCTTGGGGCTGACCGCGGGCCAGAATTTTGGGCCGCCAAATATCCGACCTGCGAAATACCCAGCAACATCCGTGACGATGACCACAATCAATAGCCATGCCATCCAAATGATACCAAAATCATCGCGCAGTGCGATCAAGCTGAAGCCCGCAATCAAAATCATCGCGGTGTAGCTCATGAAGATGCGTCGCCCTGTGAAGGGCCGCTCGCCAGAGGACAAAAGCGAAAAGCCGACGAAACTGGGCGCGAGCAAAACCGGCAGGATAAGCGTCGCATAGGGCGCGTAGCTCGCGCAAAACAACGCGCCGCCACTGATCAAAGCAAGCCAGATCGCCTTTTGCGGATCTGCGCCATGTAGCATGCGCACCAATTCCCACACCATCAGCCCGCAGGCGCAAGACACAAACAGATGGATCCACAAACCACCGGCCCAAACCACGGCAATTCCGACGATCAGCATAGCAATCGCGCTGATCACACGCGGCGCAAGATCACCCCATTTGGAGGCCGTCGCGCTCATACTTTGACAGCGCCAAACCGTCGCTCACGCGTGCCGTATTTCGAGGTCAGCGCGCCAAATTCTTCGGCGGTGAAATCGGGCCAAAGCGTGTCGATAAACTCATATTCCGAATAGGCCGACTGCCACAGCAGAAAGTTAGAAATCCGCGCTTCGCCGCTGGTGCGGATGACAAG
>CAYQZI010000035.1:1996-4592 GCA_964421835.1 uncultured Planktotalea sp. | reverse complement strand
GCCAATGCCCGCGCCTCTTTGGTAATGTAGCGCTGAAACAGCTTCATCAGGCCGGACACTTCGACCTGTGTGCGCTTCCAGTTCTCTGTGGAAAACGCAAAAATAGTGAGGTATTTGACGCCATTCGGCGGACAGGCTTTGACAATCTCGCGCACGCGGCGCGCACCAGCGTGATGGCCAAACAAGCGTGGTCGACCGCGCATCTGCGCCCATCGACCATTGCCGTCCATGATCACCGCAACATGGCGAGGACCTGCGCTGCCGCCCTGCTCTGGGCTTGCGTCTGTTTCGACGGTCTGATCCAGAGCAGCACTCACCTTTTAAACCTGCATAATCTCGGCTTGTTTCACTTCAAGCGCCGCATCAATCGCCTTGATCGCATCATCGGTGATCTCTTGCACGGCGGCTTCCCAGAATTTCTGATCATCCTCGGACATGCCATCGGCTTTCGCCTTTTTGATCTGATCCATCCCATCGCGGCGGACGTTGCGCGAAGAGACGCGCGCGCTTTCGGCATATTGCGCGGCGACCTTGGTCAGCTCGCGGCGGCGTTCTTCGTTCAGCTCTGGGATTGGCAGCATAATGATCGTGCCATTGAGTTGAGGGTTGATCCCCAAGCCACTCTCGCGAATGGCTTTTTCGACTTTGCCCACAAGGCCCTTGTCCCAAACATTGATGGTCACCATGCGCGGCTCTGGCACGTTGACCGTGCCCACCTGATTGACTGGCGTCATGCTGCCGTAGGCATCAACCATGACCGGCTCAAGCATCGAGCCAGAGGCGCGACCTGTGCGCAGGCTGGCAAATTCTGTCTTCAAACTCGTCATCGCGCCGTCCATACGGCGCTGAAGATCATCGGTATCAAGCATGAAATCGTCGGACATAGTGCTCTATAAGCCTCTTAAGAAGTCGTTTTGAATGTTTTAGGTCAGCAAATCCGGCTTGTATAGCTCCGTTTCGTGCAGAACATGTGCAAAAGCCAAGCGAAGCGGTTAATCTTGGACCCGCGTATAGGTGCCCTCGCCTGCGAGGATACCCTTGAAACCGCCCGGCTCATCGAGCGAAAACACGATTATCGGCAGGTTGTTATCGCGCGCCAAAGCAATCGCAGACGCATCCATCACCCCAAGATGCTTTTGCAGCACTTCGTCAAAGCTGACCGTCTCATAACGTTTCGCGTCGGCGTGTTTCACAGGATCTTTGTCATAAACGCCATCCACTTTGGTGCCCTTAAAGATCGCTTCGCAGGCCATTTCATTGGCCCGCAGCGTCGCCGCCGTGTCCGTGGTAAAATATGGATTGCCGGTTCCAGCTGCAAAAATGCACACGCGCTTTTTCTCGAGGTGACGCACGGCGCGGCGGCGGATATAAGGCTCGGCCACTTCGTTCATCGTGATCGCGGAAATCACCCGTGTGTGAATGCCAAACCCTTCGAGCGAGCTTTGCATCGCGAGTGCGTTCATCACAGTCGCTAGCATACCCATATAATCTGCTGTCGTGCGCTCCATCCCTTGAGCAGAGCCTTGAAGGCCGCGAAAGATGTTGCCGCCGCCAATCACCATGCAAATCTCGACGCCCATGTCATGCACCGTTTTCACTTCGGCTGCGATGCGCTCGACTGTGGGCGGATGTAGCCCGAACCCCTGATCCCCCATCAACGCCTCGCCGGAAATTTTAAGCATAACGCGGTTAAACGTCGTTCCGTCGGCGGTGGTGAGATCGGTCATATTGCACTCCGGTTTGTGTCGGGTAAAGTTAGCGCAAAATGACGAAATTTGCGGCATTGTTCAATCACCCATCTACGCTAATTTGCCGAAATGCGCTTGCTCCATGAAAAACCTCCTGTAAGAGATTGGTAATGTTTGATATTTCTACGATTAATCCAAACAAACCTTTGCTGATAGCTGGGCCTACGGCCTCTGGTAAATCTGCGCTTGCGCTTGAGGTTGCGCAAAAGCAGGGCGGCGTCATCATCAATGCCGATGCGAGTCAGGTGTTTGAGGGCTGGCGTGTGCTGACAGCGCGCCCCTCGGTTGATGATGAAGCGCAAGCGCGCCACGCGCTTTATGGTCATGTCCCCTTTGAGGCGGCGTATTCTGCGGGCAAATGGTTGCGCGATGTTGCGCCATTGCTGAACAGACCTGATCAAAGGGCGATTATCGTCGGCGGCACGGGGCTTTATTTTCTGGCCCTCACCGAAGGGCTGGCGGATATTCCTGAAACCAGCACGGAGGTGCGCGAAGAGGCGAACGCGCTGCGTGCAAAGGGTAAGCTTGGCGATATGATTGCAGCGCTTGATGCGGCGACGGCGGCCAAGATCGATCTGCAAAACCCGATGCGTGTGCAGCGCGCGTGGGAGGTGCAGCGCCAAACCGCCAAAGGCTTTGCGCAGTGGCACGCTGAAACACCTGCCCCGCTGCTGCCTTTGGCCGATTGCACTGCACTTATGCTTGATGCCGAAACCGATTGGCTAAACGCGCGGATCTCGCGACGCTTTGACATGATGCTCGCTGAGGGCGCGCTGGACGAGGCAGCGGCGAATTTGCACCGCTTTGACCCTGATTTACTATCCTGCAAAGCCATTGGCGCACCGGAA
>CAYQZI010000035.1:0-1896 GCA_964421835.1 uncultured Planktotalea sp. | reverse complement strand
TGGCGGCTTGCGTTGTTTCATGCGCGCGCGCAAAACCTGTTGATTTGGGTTACACGCGGAGCAGCGCGCGGCAACGTTGAGGCAAACAGCTTTACGATGAGCAGCCACAATGCCCTGTTTATCCCTGCCAACACTTTGTTTTCGTTTGAATTTGAAACCTCTTGCTTTGGTCAAACCGTCGCGCTGCCGATCAGCGCGCATATTGAGTGGCCAAGCGCTCCGCTTTTGTTGCGGGTTAGAGAACCAAAAGCACAGCTCACTTTGACCCATTACATCGAGGCCATTCAAAACGAGCTGCAAAGCGCCGAGCCACTGGCGCGTATCGCGGCGGATGCGCATGCGCAGTTGATGATGGTTTGGGCGCAGCGCTATCAAATGCTCCAAAACGCCCCGCGCGAGGATGCGGCGATGCGTTTGCTGCGTGCTTTTTGCGCGTTGATTTTGCAAAACGAGCTCGGCGGCGCGCGCGCATTGCGTATGGCGGAATATGCCAGCAAGCTTGGCGTCACGCCGACCCACCTGACGCGGGTGTGCAAAGGTGCTTGCGGGCTGACGGCTGCGGATTTGCTAACCCAGCACAGCCTGCAGCGCGCGCGCCGCATGCTTGAGGACGATGGGCTGAAAGCTGTTGATATTGCTCGCACCCTTGGATTTTCAACACCTGCCTATTTCACGCGATTTATCAAAACCCATACCAATCGAACGCCCTCTGAGCTGCGCAACAGCGCGAAGGCCGCGCGACGTATGCTTGGATAGTCTTGAAAGACAAAATAGAACATCCAAATATCTGACTATTTCACTAGGATACCTAACCAGACCTCGCTTTAGCGGGGCACTCTGGTCAATGTCGCTTTTGTTCGCTAAAAATGTCGCAAATAACCTTCAATTTGGCGGAAGTGTGAATTGACCTTCGGGCATTTCTAGGGCCGAATGTGCCGACTTGGGGAACGCACATGACATCGAGTAAAATCGTTCGAGCGCGCATGCCTCCAAAAAAAAGATAAAGAGACTGTGTCACAGGGAGAACAAGATGACGCATAAGACCAAAATCCACCCAGCAGCGAAGATGTACGCTGATGAATTCAAAGCAGGTCTTCTGGACCGCCGCGAATTTCTGACGCGCGTATCCGCTTTGGGCGTTGCAACAGCAACGGCTTACACGATGGGTGGCTTGACGCGCCCTGTTGAAGCGGCAGGACATGCCAAGCAAGGCGGTACAGTCCGCATGCAGATGGAAGTGCGCGCGATGAAAGATCCACGCACGTTTGACTGGACGCAGATTGCCTTCGTTGCAAACGGTTGGCTTGAGTATCTGATCGAGTACAATTCTGATGGTACGTTCAACGGCTGGCTCGCTGAGAGCTGGGAAGTCAACGACGACGCGACAGTTTACACGTTCAACATCCGCAAGGGCGTTAAGTGGAACAATGGCGACGACTTCACAGCCGAGCATGTCGCTTACAACTTTGCCCGTTGGGCAGAAGGCGAAGCAGAAGGCAACTCGATGGCGGCGCGTGTTGACGCGATTGTGGATCCAGAAACGAAAGTTGCAGCCGAAGGCGCGATCGAAGTTATTGACTCACACACGCTTCGTTTGAACCTGCGTCAGCCTGACATCACGTTGATCCCGGGCATTGCGGACTACCCTGCATGTATCGTGCACCCAGATGACAACGTCGAAGATCTGCTCGAGAAGCAGCTCGGCACAGGCGCGTATAAGAACGAAAGCCACGAAGTTGGCGTGAGATCCGTTCTTGTCCGCAATGAGGGCCACGACTGGTGGGGCTACGCGGAAGGCAAAGGTGCATTCCTCGATCGCATCGAGTTCATCGACTACGGCACAGATCCTGCGGCTTGGGTTGCAGCGGCTGAATCCGAAGAAGTTGACGCGCTTTA
>CAYQZI010000034.1:14012-21132 GCA_964421835.1 uncultured Planktotalea sp. | reverse complement strand
TCCGCTTCAGAGGCGATGATCTTGCGCGAATAAGGTGTGAAATCTTTCACTTTGCCGATTGGGTGAAGCTCGTTTCCAACGATCTCAACATCAGAGCGCTTTTCGCCAAGGTTCTTCACAGCCGCTGCTGCAACCGCCTTACCAAAGGAATAATCCTGACCGATGATGTAGACTTTGCTAAGATCATCGTCCGCCGCCATAACATCTGTCAAAGCGTCCATCTTAATGTCCGCATTCGCATCAAAACGGAAGTGCCAGAAGTTACACTTGTCATTCGTAAGCGCCGGATCAACCGCCGCATAGTTCAGGAACAATACGCGGCTGTCTGGGTTACGGCGATTGTGTTTATTCACCGCTTCCGTCAGCGCGTTCGCAACGCCAGAGGAGTTACCCTGTGCGATGTAGCGAATACCTTGGTCAATCGCGACCTGCAGCTGGATCAAGCTCTCTTTCGGGCTAATCTTGTTGTCAAACGCAACAATCTCAAACTCCGTGCCACCAAGAACGCCGCCATTTTGGTTGATCATATAGTCGGCAGCAAATTCAAACTGGTGCAAACCGTTTGTACCCGTGCTCGCAAAAGGGCCAGAGAGCGGATCGATAAAGGCGATCTTAACATTCTCGGCAAAGGCAGCGGATGCGCCAATAACCAATGACAGCGCAGAAACCGCGCAGGCTTTCGTAAAGTTCTTCATATATTCCTCCCAAGGATAGATTGCGCCCCAGTTCATTTTATTCGGGGTCGTTATCTGTAGCGAAAGAGTTGCATACCTCTGATTAAAGTCAAGGTTGCAGGCCATGTGCCTTGGCAGAATTTTTTCCATCTCGCGTTGAATGCGTCGATATCGAAAGGCAACCATGTCGCGTATTCAAACGCTCCAAGAACGTTGCTAGGTGTTTGTTTTATATTCGTTTTTTAACACGCTTTGTGCGATTCGAAGCGCGCTTAGCAAAGCGTGTTACCGCAACCAGTAAGCTACGCAACTTCTTCGCGCCGTGCCTCGTTTCGTAGCGTCACAAGCAAGTGAATAAGGCGACTCGCTCTGCGATTAAGATTGGCCGCGTCTAAGCGCATTCAGACCATGCTGCGCGAAGACAGGCACGAACTCCCCCAGCTTAAGCGCGCGCTCAGGGTTAGAGGCATTGCCATCCAATCCTCGCTTTAGAACGCCTTGAATAATCCCCGCCATGCGGAAGAAACAAAAGCCCAAATAGTAGCCGAAATTGTCAATGCCGCTTAGCCCGCGACGCTTGCAATAGTCCTCTATAAAGGCCTGATCACTCGGCAATCCAAGCGCTTTGCGGTCCAGCCCGCCCATGCCGCGCCCCTCGGTGCCGCTCGGCAATTGCCATTGCATAATGACGCCAGCAAGGTCCGCAAAAGGATGGCCAATCGTGGACAGCTCCCAATCCAGAACCGCGCGGCATTGCGTACCCGTCGCATCGAAAATCATGTTGTCCAGCCGGTAATCGCCATGCACCAACGTGCGTTGCCCATCATCCTCCGGGCGCTGCTCCTCAAGGCCAATCATCAGCTCGTCCATCGCTCCAATTGTCTGCGTTTCAGATGCACGATACTGCTTGGACCAACGCCCAACTTGACGCTCGAAGTAGTTGCCCTCAGGCCCGTAGTCCGACAGCCCAGCCGCCTCGATATCCACCTCATGTAGCGCCCCCAGAACACGGCCCATTTCATCGATGATACTGCTGCGATGCTCCGGGCTCACCCCCTCCATCGCAGGCTCGTTAAAATTGCGCCCCTGCACATGATCCATGATATAAAACATCGACCCGATCACGCTGTCATCATCGCACAAAAGATGCATCTTAGAGACAGGCACCTGCGATCCCTCCAGCGCTTTTTGCACGCGAAATTCACGGTCCACCGCATGCGCAGACTTAAGCAAAACCCCCGGTGGTTTGCGCCGTAGCACATAATTATGGCGCGGCGTTTTGAGCATAAATGTCGGGTTGGATTGCCCCGTTTGGAACTTGCTCACCTCCATCGGTCCCGCGAACCCATCAAGATTTTCCGACAGATACCGGCTCACCGCCGCCTCATCCAAAGTCTGTGTCTCTGCGCTCATAGGGGCCTCACTTGGTTAACTGTAACTTAGCAGCTTAGCGCCGGCTTGGCTCATAAAATGCGGAGCTGTGTTAAATTCATGCAACGAAAACGCGCCGCCAGAGAACATAAATCGCGTCATCGCGGTGTTCTTGATTTGCAAATTAAGCTGCATCATTTGCCGTTTATCCGCTCCAAGCGCGGTGGCGGTCATCTGCCCAATCACACCGCCGGACGAGATCACCAAAACGCGTTTTGCATCTGTCTGCGTCGCGAATCTGCGCGCCGCTTCGACGCGCTCTGCAAACTCTTTGTATGTTTCGCTCGCACCTTCAAACGCCGCGTCTTGCCACTCGAAAACCGTTTCGCGCAGCGTGCGAAAATGCGCCTTGCGATCCCCCAAGGCCACCTTGGGGATGTCGCCATCAAAGCGCGCAGTCAACAAATCGCCAAAGTCATATTCGTTAAAACCGCTATGCTCTTCCTGCGCGTTCGAAAACCCCATCGAGGTTAACGTATCACGTTGCCGTTTAAGCGTTCCAGTCACCACACGATCCGGCACCCACTGCATCTGCGCAAGCAGCGCGCCCACTGCTTCAGATTGCCGATGCCCCAGCTCGGACAAGACGTCATAATCGTCCTGTCCGAACGATGCTTGACCATGTCGTATGACCAATAATTCAGCCAAATTCTGCCGCCAGCTTGCGCCCTGCCGCTAGGTATTCAGCCTCCATTCGGTCCACTATGCTCGCCGCCGATCCAACAGATTTCACTGCGCCAACCCCCTGCCCCGAGCCCCAAATCGTCTTCCACGCTTTGGGCTTTTCGCGATCCGTGCCAAAGTCCATCGACGA
The DNA here is from genome assembly GCA_964421835.1 of uncultured Planktotalea sp. Taxonomy (GTDB): domain Bacteria; phylum Pseudomonadota; class Alphaproteobacteria; order Rhodobacterales; family Rhodobacteraceae; genus Planktotalea. The sequence continues at coordinate 18,213 of CAYQZI010000034.1, read as the reverse complement.
CGCATCCGCTTGCGGCAGATTGTCAGGATCCATCCCTGCGTTCTCGACGGAGCCCCGCAGATAATTGCCCCAAACACCGGTAAACAAAGACGAGTAAACGATGTCTTCTGCACCAGATGAGACGATCATGTCTTTATACCCTTGATCCGCGTTCGCCTCATCTGTGGCGATAAACGCTGAGCCGGTATAGCCAAAATCCGCCCCCATCGCGCGCGCGGCAAGCAAGCTTTCCCCGCTGGCAATCGCACCCGATAAGGCAAGCGGACCATCGAACCATTCACGAATTTCTTGGATCAACGCGAGCGGCGATTGCTGCCCCGCATGTCCACCAGCGCCAGCGGCAACGGCGACCAAACCATCGGCGCCCTTCTCGATCGCTTTCTTGGCAAAACGGTTGTTAATGATGTCATGCAACACCACCCCACCACAGGAATGCGCCGCCTCATTCACCTCGACGCGCGCACCCAGCGAGGTGATCCAAATCGGCACTTCATGCTTAACGCAAATCTCTAAATCACGCTCCAATCGCGCGTTCGAGCGATGCACAATTTGGTTAATCGCAAAAGGCGCCGCAGGGCGATCAGGGTTCGCTTGATTGTGCCGATCAAGCTCTTCTTTGATCTGCGTCAGCCACGTATCAAGCAACGGATGCTCGCCCTTACCCTCGCGCGCATTGAGTGCGGGGAACGATCCAACGATCCCCGCTTTACACTGCGCAATCACCAATTCCGGCACCGAAATAATGAACAAAGGCGACGCAATCAGCGGAATGCGCAGCCCTTGCAAAGCGGCGGGAAGATGCGAGTCATCACGCATTTACAGCACCTCAAACAAGCCAGCCGCGCCCATACCGCCGCCAACACACATGGTGCAAACCACATATTTCGCACCGCGCCGTTTACCCTCGATCAACGCGTGACCGACCATGCGCGCGCCAGACATGCCATAAGGGTGGCCAATCGAAATCGCACCGCCATCAACGTTAAGCAGCTCATCAGGAATCCCAAGCTGATCACGCGAATAGAGCACCTGCACCGCGAATGCTTCGTTCAGCTCCCACAGACCGATGTCATCCATCGACAATCCATGCGCTTTCAGCAGCGGCGGCACCGCGTAAATCGGGCCAATGCCCATTTCATCTGGCTCGCAGCCCGCAGCCATGACGCCCATATAACGCCCCAGCGGCGCGAGCCCTGCTTTTTCCGCCGCTTTCGCTTCCATCACGACGCAAGCAGAGGCACCATCACTCAGTTGCGACGCATTGCCGGCGGTGATGAATTTACCTTCCTTAATGCGCATCCCATCTTTGAAAACAGGGTTAAGACCACCTAGGCTTTCGACAGTCGTGCTGGGGCGATTACCTTCGTCTTTTTCCAACGTCACCTCATGCTCGGAGATCTCTTTCGTCTCGCGATCCTGCACCAACATCGTTGATGGCATGGGCACAATCTCTGCATCAAAACGCCCGGCCTCTTGCGCCGCTGCCGTCAACGCTTGCGAGCGCGCAGCATATTCGTCTTGCACCTCGCGGCTGACGTTATAACGCTCTGCAACCGTCTCTGCCGTCTCTAGCATCGACATGTAAATGTCGGATTTATTTCCCATAAGCCATGGGTCTGCCGCGACGCGCATCTCTTTGGTTTGAACCATAGAAATGCTCTCAACGCCGCCACCAATGGCAACATCCATCCCGTCCATCACAACCTGCTTCGCTGCCGTCGCAATCGCCATCATGCCCGACGCGCATTGGCGATCCAAAGACATGCCAGCAACGCTAACAGGCAGCCCTGCGCGCACCGCAGCTTGCCGCGCGATGTTGCCGCCCGAGTGCCCTTGTTGCAAAGCAGCGCCCAAAATCACATCCTGCACGCTTGCTGGATCAATGCCCGCACGCGCAACTGCGTGTTCAATCGCATGGCCTGCCAATTGCTGCGGTGTGGTGTTGTTAAAGGCCCCGCGATAGGCTTTGCCAATCGGGGTACGAGCGGTAGAAACGATGACTGCGTCGCGCATATTAATCTTCCTTAATAGGTTTGTTTGGATTTGAACTAGTGCAGAGCCTGCTCGAAAATATTAGGTCCAGACATCACATTGATACCCCCCGACACAGGCACAACCGCCCCTGTAATATAGGCGCCGCCGCGTCCACACAGGAACAGCATACAGCCACCGATATCCTCATCTCGGCCAACACGTTTCAGCGGCACATCATCGCCAACGCGCGCGCGCATGTCTTCGTCATGCGTGGCAAACGCCGTCATGCGCGACACAAATGGGCCGGGCGCGAGTGCGTTAACCGTGATCGCATGACCTGCGAGCTCCTTCGCCAGAATTTTACTCAAATGGATCACCGCCGCTTTCGAGGCAGAGTAGCTATAGGCACCATCGCCCATTTCGCGCTCGCCCATGACAGAGCCAACGTTAACCACGCGCGCAGGGTCATCTACAGAGCCTGACGCCTTGAGCATCGGAAGGAGTTTTTGCGTTAGCTCGAACAGGCCCGCGACGTTGACGCCCATGACTTTGTCCCACGCCTTGAACGGAAATTCGCCAAGCGGTGCGCCCCAAGTGATGCCCGCATTATTCATCAGAATATCAAGTGTGTCCGTGCGTTCCTTGACCGCAGCAACCAGCGCATCGACGCCTTCTTCTGTGCCAACATCACCGGCAAATCCAATTGCTTTGCCGCTTGCGCCAAGCGCGTTTAGCGCGTCTGCAACGGCTTCGCAGGCCTCACCTTTACGGCTTGCCAACAGCACTGTCGCCCCGGCGCGCACCAGCGCTTCCGCTGCCATGCGCCCAATGCCAGTCGCGCCGCCAGTGACCAGCGCCACTTTGCCATCCAGTCCAAAAAGTGTCTGAAGATCCATGTTCTAAAAGCCTCTTTCTGCCGCGATTTTTTCCGCGTGATAGCTGTAATCGCCTAGCCACTCCGCCGAAACACGCGCGCGTTTCATGTAAAATCCCATGTCATAAGCATCGGTCATCCCGATGCCCCCATGCATTTGCACACCCTCTTGCACCGCCAAAATCGCCGTCTGCGTGGCGCGGGCTTTGGCAAGGGAAACAGCCGTTTCCGCCTGATTAGGGTCTTCATCCAGCTTGCGCCCCGCATTGAGGATCGCGCTCGCGGTGACTTCGATCTCGCACCACAAATGCGCAGCGCGATGTTGCAACGCCTGAAAGCGGCCAATCTCAACGCCAAACTGTTTACGTTCCTTAAGATAGCCAACAGTCATATCGAAAGCACCCGCAGAGAGCCCCGTCATTTCCGCCGCAAGCGCCGCTTGTCCCGCGTTGATCGCAGGGCGCAAAACGTCCATCGCATTATCAACAGCGCCGAGCACATCTTCGCCCGTTGCCTCGACATCCTCAAAGGTGATCCGCGCCGCATCGCGATCATCGATCATGTGAGAAGCTTCACGGTTAATCCCCGCTCGATCCGATGGGATATCAAATAAGGTTAACCCATCCGAAGTGCGCGCAAGCACCAGCAAGCGATCCGCACCAGCGCCATCCACAACAAATTGCTTTTTGCCGTTCAAACGAAACCCGTTGCCATCGGCGACAGCCTCCATCGCGGCGCTCTCAGGGTCAAACTTGATCCCCTCATCCACCGCCAAAGCGTAAATCACAGCGCCCGATGCAATCCGCGCCAAAGCGTCCGTCGCGCGCGCGTCGTTAACCTGTCTTAACGCCGTTGCGGCGATCACAGCGCTGGAAATAAACGGCGAGACAGCCAGCGTTTTGCCCATCTCATTCGCAATCACATTCGCCGCTGCGAAGCCCATATCAGAGCCGCCTGCCTCCTCTGGGACAAGCACGCCGGCCCAGCCCAATTCCGCCATCTCTTTCCAAGTCGCCGCGTCAGACGTCTGCCCCGCATCGCGCATTTCGCGCAGCTTGCTCACAGGGCAGGCCCCATCCAGAAATCCGCGCGCCATATCGGCAAGCATCACTTCTTCTTCGCTCATCACCAACTTTGCCATATCGCTTACCCCGGAAGTCCAAGGACACGCCGCGACACGATGCTCAGCATCACCTCGCTCGTGCCACCCTCGATCGAATTGGCTTTCGTGCGCAGCCAATCCCCCGCGCGATTGCCCACAGGGCCATCCCATTCAAGGGCGTCGGACCCCCCAGCGCTCATCATCAACTCATGGCGCTGCTTGTTGAGTTCCGTGCCCATATACTTGAGCAT
>CAYQZI010000034.1:0-13912 GCA_964421835.1 uncultured Planktotalea sp. | reverse complement strand
TTCGCATCGGTGAAAAACGTCTCGCAAAATGGCGATACACCGCTGATCATCTTGATGGGTCGCGTCTCTACACCCCCGCTGTGCATATCAAGCAGTAGGAACGAAATCCCCTTGTGCTTTGGCGCGTCGCGATCCGTGCGCACCAGTGCGAAAATCCAATCAGCTTTGTCTGCGTAAGAGGTCCAAATCTTCTGACCATTCACCAACCAATGATCGCCCATATCAGCGCCAAAAGTTTGCACATTCGCCAAGTCAGAGCCTGCACCCGGCTCCGAATAGCCCTGACACCAACGCACTTCGCCGCGCGCAACAGGGGGCAAATACTGCAACTTTTGCTCATGCGTTCCAAAGTGCAAAAGCGCAGGTCCAAGCATCCAAATCCCGAAGCTTTGCAAAGGCGCTCGCGCATCAATGCGCGCCATCTCTTCAACGAAGATCTTTTCCTGATCACGGCTTAGACCAGCACCGCCATACTCAATAGGCCAAGTGGGCACAGTGTAGCCCTTCGCGGCGCAGCGTTCGAGCCAAACGCGTTGCGCATCACTGGTGAAAACCCAATCCTTACCGCCCCAGCAAATGCTGTCTTCCGTCAGTAAACCATCGCGCATTTCGGCAGGGCAATTCTGTTCCAGCCAGTCGCGCAGCTCTGCGCGAAACTCCTTCAAAGAGCCATCTGTCATGCTCAAATTCCTCCCCTAACAACGTCGCGTCAAACTGCGAACATCCACTCCGCCATGCAGAATGGCGAGGCGAATTGCGATTGACAAGATACGACGCCACGTCTCACCTTTGATCAAATTAGCGCTTTGGGGGAGACAAAGATGAAAGCCATGCTCAGCACAGAGGTCGGTGGACCCGAGACTTTGCAACTCACTGAAATGGAGGCACCAAAGCCGGGCAAAAAGCAGGTGCGCATTCGTGTTCACGCCGCTGGCGTTAACTTTCCTGACACGCTTATCATTCGCGATCTTTATCAAATGAAGCCGCCCCGCCCCTTTGCCCCCGGCGGCGAAGTCGCTGGCGTGATTGAGGCTGTGGGCGAGGCCGTGACACACCTAAAAATCGGAGATCGCGTCCTTGGCATGAGCGGCTTTGGCGGCTTCGCGACAGAGCTGGTTCTCGATGCGGAGCGCGCTGTGAAAATCCCAGATGATATGCCCTTTGACGAAGCTGCTTGTTTCGTTCTCACCTACGGCACATCGCATCATGCGCTCAAGGATCGCGCAGAGCTAAAGACAGGCGAAAGCGTTCTGATCCTTGGCGCCGCTGGCGGTGTTGGCATCGCTGCGGTCGAGCTTGCAAAGGCTGCTGGCGCGCGCGTGATTGCCGCTGTGTCATCAGAAGAAAAGGCGCAGTTTTGCCGTGATGCAGGCGCCGATGAAACGCTGATCTATTCCCGCGATATGGACAGCCGCGAGGCGCAAAAAGAGTTCTCTGGCCAGATCAAAGCGCTGGCAGGGCGCGACGGCGTTGATGTAATCTACGACGCTGTTGGCGGCGATTACGCCGAGCCTGCTGTGCGCTCGCTCGCGTGGAAGGGGCGCTATTTGGTCGTTGGCTTTCCTGCTGGAATCCCTAAAATTCCTTTGAATTTAACTTTGCTGAAAGGCTGTCAAATCGTCGGAGTCTTCTGGGGCGCCCACACCATGCGAGAGCCACAAAATCATATGGAAAACATGGGTGACCTCTTCCGTCTTTACAGCGAGGGCAAGATCAAGCCGCGTATTTCCGCCAGCTACTCACTGGAGAATGCAGGCGAGGCGCTGCAACTTCTCCATGACCGCAAGGTGCTGGGCAAAGTCGTGATAACGATGCCTTAACTCGGCAGATGCGACACGTCATTAAACCCACGCAAGATCATCCGCTCGCCTTGAACAACAAGGCGGCTGATGGATCCGTTTTCAGCGCCATGAAACGCGAAAGCGGGCGAGCCTGTGGCGATGGCCAACGCCGCGCCAATGACGCCGCCATGCACGATAACCGCGACCAGCTCATCTGGGTGCGCGGCAGCGATCCTCAGCAAGCCCGCTTTTACACGCGCTTGCAACTGCGCAGTCGTCTCGGCGCCGGGTACTTCACCCCATTCTTGCCGCTCTTTGGCGCGCAGGAAAGCAGGGTCTCCGTCCATCACCCGAAAGCGATACTCGCCCCCGTCCCAATCACCCAGAAACACTTCGCGCAGGTCCTTTTCAACCTGCGGTGTCATGCCCAAATGCGCGGCCAATGGCGCAGCCGTCTGATGCGTTCTTCGCATCGTGGTGACGTAAACCGCATTGATAGGCTCTGTTTTCAGACGTTCGCCCACCGCAATAGCTTGAAGCGCGCCGTCAGGATGCAGCGCCGGATCTCCCTGCCCATCCACCAGCGGAAAACTCTCTCCGCGCACGGCCGCTTGCGTCTCTCCATGCCGGATCAGCAGCAAATCCGCCGCACCCTTAGGCGGGCTAAACCGATGTTGGCGCGCTTCATTCATGCCTTTTCCTTCCCTGATTTCTCTCACTAGGACACATAACATGCAAAACCGCCAGATCTCGATTGCAGAGCTTCCCACCGGCACCCTTGGCTCCGAACATTTCACGCTTTCCGATGCGCCCATGCCAGAACCCGCCGAGGGCGAAGTGCTCTTGCGCGTCATCCTTATGTCCATCGATGCCGCCAACCGCTCTTGGATGAAGGGCGCGACCTACCGCGCTGCTGTCAACGCGGGCGATGCGATGCCCACCTATGCGATCTGCGAAGTTATGGCCTCTAACAGCTCACGCGTCGCCGTAGGCGATCTCGTCGCCTCCGAAGCGACATGGTCCAACTACATCACCGCCAAAGCGCACCGTGTGCAAAAACTCCCCAAGTTAGAGCCGCTTTCCCACCTCATGTCTGTCTATGGCATCGCTGGCAAAACCGCCTTTCATGGCCTCATGTCTATCGGCAATCCTATGGCTGGCGAAACCGTGCTTGTCTCTGCTGCCGCTGGCTCTGTTGGCGGATATGTGGGGCAAATCGCCAAGGCCATGGGATGCCGCGTGGTGGGCATCGCAGGCGGTCCTGAGAAATGCAAATGGGTGGTGGATGAGCTTGGCTTTGACGCCTGCGTTGATTACCGCGAAGCAGGTCTCAGCCGCGCGCTCGCCGCCGCTTGCCCCACAGGCGCCGACATCTATTTCGACAATGTTGGCGGCAAGGTCCTCGAATCCTCGATCAACGTGATGAACGAAAAAGGCCGCATCATTTGCTGTGGCGCGATCAGCCAATATGACACCGACACCCCTACTGGCCCCCGCAATTTGCCCGGTGCAATCGTGGTAAAGCGCCTGCGCATGGAGGGGTTCATCGTCATGGACTTCGCCCACAATGACGACAAATGCCTACGTGCGATGCAGCATTGGGTCGCCAACGGCCAAGTCAAAGTTTTCGAGGATATCGTTAACGGATTAGAGAACGCGCCCCAAGCATTGATCGGTCTTTTGAGCGGCGATAACAAAGGCAAACGCCTCGTGCGCGTCGCCGCTGACCCGTCTTGAAGGAGCGCAAACATGTCATCTTTGCAAACCGCGTTAACCAATAGCCAAGCCCTCATCGGCACCGAAGTGGGCGTCTCCAATTGGATCACCGTTGATCAAGACATGATCGACACGTTCGCCAAAACCACGCACGATGAGCAGTGGATTCACGTCGATCCGGCCCGCGCCGCCGCTGAAACCCCCTTTGGCGGTACCATCGCGCATGGCTTTCTCACGCTCTCGCTTGCTAGTCGTTTTGCCTATGATTGCTTTGCCATGCTGCCCGGTCAGGTCATGGGCATTAACTATGGTATGAACAAGTTGCGCTTCTTGATGCCTGTGCGTGCGGGCTCCAACTTGCGGGGCCGTTTCACGTTAACCGACGTTAAAGCGCGCAGCGCCACCGACCTTTTGCGCACCAATACGTTAACCATCGAAATCGACGGCGAAGAGACCCCTGCCCTTGTGGCTGAATGGCTTGGACTTGCGATCTTTGAGGACTAAGCGCTTTAGTGGCAGTCCTACAATGAGCCACTACATCTAGAAAACGCTTGCACGAATCTCCGTTCTCATCCAATAGTCACGGAAAAATACCGTTAAACGGTAATAACCGTGAACACGGTAAGCGGCGGGCAGAACATGAGCACACAAGAGCCAGAAGACATTAATGCGGTCATCCGTCAACACTCCGAGTGGTTGGCAACGCAGCTTCATGCGCAGCGCGAAAGCCTATTTCCCCCGAATGCCGCCAAGACAATGCGCAAATTTACCTCTGGTGAAGCTGCGCAATTTCTCGGCGTAAACGACTCCTATTTGCGCAAGCTCCACCTTGATGGCAAAGGCCCTGAACCAGAGATGACTGCGGGCAATCGTAGACTCTATTCAGCGCAAAACATCCAAGACCTGCGCGTTCTGCTGGAAAAGACAGCCCGCAAACCGGGCGATTATTTGCCCGGGCGACGCGGCGATGATCACATGCAAATCATTGGTGTGATGAATTTCAAAGGCGGCTCTGGCAAAACCACCACCTCGGCCCATCTCGCCCAGTATCTTGCCTTACAAGGTTACCGCGTTCTTGGCGTTGATCTTGACCCGCAAGCCTCCTTTACAGCCCTGCATGGCGTTCAACCCGAATCCGATTTGCTCGATGGCGGCACGCTCTATGACGCGATCCGCTATGATGATCCCGAGCCAATCCAATCGGTGATCCGCAAGACCTATATCCCCAATCTCGACCTGATCCCCGGCAATCTAGAGCTGATGGAATTCGAGCATGACACGCCGCGCGCGCTCGCAAATAACGCCGCTGGCCTGTTCTTCTTTCGGGTGAAAGAGGCTCTAAAAGCCGTTGATAGTGTCTATGATGTGGTGATTATCGACTGCCCGCCGCAGCTTGGCTTTCTCACCATGTCGGCCCTGTCTGCCGCGACGGGTGTGCTTGTAACCATCCATCCCGAGATGCTGGATGTGATGTCGATGAGCCAATTTCTTCGCATGACAGCCGATTTGATGGACGTCATCGCGGACAGCGGCGCAGACATGTCGCATGACTGGATGCGCTATGTGTTAACCCGCTACGAACCACAGGATGCGCCGCAAAATCGCATCGTTGCGTTCTTGCGCACCATGTATGGCGACAAAGTTCTTAACACTCCGATGTTGAAATCCACCGCAATTTCCGACGCGGGCCTGACAAAACAGACCCTATACGAGGTAGAACGCTCTGCGTTCACCCGCTCCACCTATGATCGCGCGATGGAAAGTCTTAACGCGCTGAACGGTGAAGTCGAAGAGATGATCCAGAAAACATGGGGGCGCCAGAATGACGGATAAAAAGAAAAAGCGTCTCTCGATGCTTGATAATCTCACCGCTGGTGCTTCCCCTACTCCAAGCTCTTTGATGAGCGCCAGCCGCCCCCTGCGCGCCGCGCGTGATGCGGTGGACAGCCATAAAGTATGGGAGCTGGATCCGGCGCAAATCATCGATACGCGCGTGACAGATCGTCTCTCGCACGAGGACGTCAGCGATCTGCGCGAGTCCATCGAAGCCAGCGGTCAAACAGTCCCTATACTGCTGCGTAGACACGCATCACAGGACGATACCTATCTTCTTGTGTATGGTCGCAGACGTCTTGAAGCGATCCGCAGCTCGAGCAAAGTCCACAAAGTGCGCGCGCTGATTGCGAGCATGGATGACAGCTCTGCTATTGAAGCGCAGATTTCTGAAAACATGGCGCGGCGTGATCTGAGCTACATCGAAAAGGCGCTCTTTGCGCATGAGTTGATCGAGAATGGTTTTGGCACTCAAACCCGTGTTGCAGAGGTTTTGACAGTCACCAAATCCGCCGTCTCCATGGGCCTTGCTATCGTAGAGGCGATTGGCGTTGATCTGATCCAAGCCATTGGCCCGGCGCAAAGTATTGGACGGCCCAAATGGGATGCGATGGCGAAATCGCTTGAAACATCGATGCTTGGAAAAGACGACCTGATCGAGTTGGCACATCGCACCCGCGAGATGGCGCAGCTTGATGTGTTTTCTGCCAGCTCAAGCGAGGATGTGCGCGACCCTTCCGTCGCTGCATTCGAGGCTGTTCAAGAACGGCTTTTGCCGCTTAGGACAGTTAACAAACCCCCAAAGCCAAAGAGCGCAACAAAGACCGTGCGTTTGGACGCGAGGTCCAGCGGAAAGATCTCTCGGACGGCGAAGGGCGTCACGCTTGATATCATCGCGCAAGGCGGGTTCGCCGACTTTGTGCAGACCCAAGCGCCAGAGCTGATGCAAGATCTTTTCGAGCGCTGGAAGCAGAGTGACACATCGAAATAACAAAGCAGTCAAAACAACAGACAGGAGGCACGAAAGAGGTAAAAAAGAAAAAGTCCCGCAAAGCTGACGCTCTACGAGACCCTTAATTCTAGCACGTTCAGGGTAGTGGTTGTCAGACGAATTCGCAAGTCCAAAGTGATTCGCGGGGCCAAGAAGTTTTGCCCGAGTGAAATTCATATGAGCTATGTTCCCATAACGCCTTTCGGGCGCGCCTTGAGTGGTGAGGTCATCGAGCAGCATCGCCAAGCGTGTGACCCCTTGCCTGAAACCGCGGTTAATAAGTATGATGTCCTGCGCAATCTAACGGCTGCGCGGCATGAGTTTAACCTCAGCGATCGCACCTTAAGCGTGCTTCAAACCTTGCTTAGTTTTCATCCAGGTAAAGAGCTTGTCACAGATCGCAAACCGCTCACTGTGTTTCCGTCGAACAAGTCGATTTGCGAGCGTTTGAACGGGATGGCTTGCTCAACCATGCGACGTCACTTGGCCGCCTTAGTCAGTGCTGGCTTGATCCTGCGGCGCGATAGTCCGAACGGGAAGCGATATGTGAAACGCCATCAGGCATTTGGCTTTGATCTGACACCCTTGGTGACACGCTTTGAAGAGATCGAAACACTTGCAACGAAAGCACGCAAAGCACTTGAGGAAATGGACCATCTCAGGTGTGCCGTCAGCTTGATGCGGCGCGATTTGGCTGGGCTGGCTGAATATGGTGCACAGGTGCATCCCGAACGCAGAATTTGGGACGCGTTTAAAGACGGTGCGCTTTTGGCCGCAAGGGACCTAAGGCGCAAGTTGTCGATGGAGGAATTGCAAGATTTGAAGGAAACCCTGAAGAAGTTGCTAAGCCGTGCAAAGGCGGAATTTCAGATCGAAGATACGGCGGAAATGATCACCAGTGATGCTGAAACTGAGCAGCACCATCATAATTCAAATATAGATAAATATAGAGCCAGCACAAAAGCGAAGCAGACAATCGACGTCTTAGATTGCTTAGAAAAGGATGAGCCAAACGTGCCGTTAGAAATGGTCTTAGGGAGTTGTAGAGAGGTGAACAACTATTCTCAACGACCTCTAAGAAATTGGGCGGATTTGGTTGAAGCGATTCAAGTAATTCGGCCCATGATGGGGGTTTCACAGACTGTTTGGGAAGACGCGATAGAGATCATGGGACAGCGAAACGCATCGGTTGTTCTAGCGTGTATGTTGGAGCGATTCAGTGAGATTGAAACGCCGAATGGATACCTAAAAACGCTTACCCGAAAAGCGAGAATCGGGAAGTTTTCATCTGGACCAATGGTTTTGGCGCTGGCGAGAAAAGAGGCGGCTTGAGTTCACAGTTGTGAACTCTGAGCTGCATCCTAAAAAGTTCACAACTGTGAACTTACTCACCAAAGCCGAGATATCGAGTGACGTTACTGACTGGACGACGACGTGAAACAACGGAGTTTGCGACGAAATCTTCATCGGGCCAGCCTAGGGCAACGCACGTTAGGATAATCTGATCTTCAGGAATTTGTGCCACCTCGCGCACTACCGGGCTTTGCATGATGCCTTGACCGTTGATCACTGATCCAAGGCCTTTGCTCCATGCGGCGAGAACTAGACCGTAGGTCAAAGCGCCAGTGTCGAAATGGGCGATTGTGTTGCTTAGCAAGGAGCGATCAAAGCAAACGACAATCGACACAGGCGCGTCGAATTGACGAAAGCCCCGCATCACCCAGTCTTGACGGCGCTCGGCGTCGTGACGCTCGATACCCATGGCTTCGAACAACTGGATTGCGATTTCGATTTGACGTTTGCGATGCTCGCCTTCGTATTCTGCGTAATCTTCGATATCGCGGGTCGGTTTCACGCCTGCGAGCATGTTTTCTGTGTTGCCTTTGCGCACGCGCTCGAGCGGCTCGCCTGTAAGAACATGAAGATGCCAAGGCTGCGTGTTCATTGAAGAAGGCGCGCGATTGGCGAGGGTGATCACCTCTTCCAAGAGTTCTTTGGAGACGGGTTGATCGGTAAATCCACGAATAGAGCGGCGGTCATTGATGGCTTGTTCTAGGTTCATGAGGATCTCTTTACGCTGGTTTCGCAGCAATTAAGCGCACATCAACACGACAAAGCGACTGCTAATCCAAATGACGTTGCGGCGATTGCACGCGATGTTAAGAATGGTCCAAAGCGGGAGAGTTAGGCAATGGATGGACCACTAAGCGGATTTCGCATTGTTGATCTGACGTCGATGATTTCAGGGCCGATGAGCACGATGATCCTGGCCGATCAAGGCGCCGAAGTGATCAAGGTTGAGCATCCTGAAGGGGGCGATCATACGCGGCTGGTGTCTGTGCGCAAAGGCGGTTTTTCGTCGTCGTTTCTGAACAACAATCGCAACAAACGATCTGTTGCGTTGAACTTGAAGGACAAAGACGGGGTCGAGGCCTGCCTAAAACTTGCGGCGCGCTCTGATGTGTTTATCCAGAACTTTCGCCCTGGCGTGGCAGAGCGCATCGGGTTGGGGGAGGCGGCTGTGAGGGCGGTTTGTCCTGATATCATTTATGTGTCGATTTCGGGGTTCGGGTTTGAGGGGCCTTGGGCGCACAAGCCTGTGTTTGATCCGCTAATCCAAGCGCTGTCAGGGCTAACGACGGTGCAGGGCGGGGCGGATGACAGACAGCCAAAGCTGGTGCGCACGATCCTGCCGGACAAGCTAACGGCGGTGCAAGCTAGCCAAGCGATCACCGCAGCGCTCCTGGCACGCGCAAGGACAGGGCTGGGGCAAACGGTAAGCCTGTCTATGCTGGATACGATTATCAGCTTCCTGTGGGGCTCTGACATGTCTGCGCACACCTTTGTGGGGGATGAGCCTGACCAAGACGCGCCGCAAAGCTGGATTGATCTGATCTACACGACCTCGGATGGGTATATTTCTGTCGCGGCGATGACGAATAAGAGTTGGGAGAACCTCGCGCTGGCGCTTGATCGGGCCGAGTGGCTGGAGGATCCGCGCTTTGCGACGGCGAGCTTGAGGGATATCAACAAGAATACGCGGCTGGAGCTGACGCAGGAGGCGCTGACGCATCAGAGCACGGCGTTCTGGATGGAGCGGCTGACGGAGTTTGATGTGCCTTGCGCGCGCATTCTAACGCGGAGCGAGATGATTACGCATCCGCAGGTGCAAGCGAATGGGATTGTGATTGAAACGGATCATCCGCAATCTGGGCGCTTGCGACAAACGCGTCCGCCTGCGCGCTTTGTGGGCTATGCGGAGTTTGATCCGAAGCCGGCGCAAAGGCTGGGGCAAGAGACGCGCGCTGTTTTGGCGGAGGCGGGCTATGATGCGGATGAGATTGACGCCTTGATTGAAAGTGGCGCTGCGAAAGGGTTGGAGCAATGATAGATTTTTACTACGCGCCCACGCCGAATGGCTGGAAAGTCGCGATGATGCTGGAAGAGTTAGGCGTCGATTACACAACGCATTTGATGAAGCTGGGGCAGGGCGATCAGTTTGATCCTGCGTTTCTGGCGATTAGTCCCAACGCAAAGATGCCTGCGATTGTGGATCATGACACGGGAACGTCGGTTTTCGAATCTGGTGCGATCCTGTGGTACTTGGCCGAGAAGTCGGGGCAGTTTTTACCCAGTGATCCGGGCCTGAAACTAGAGGTGATGCAGTGGCTGTTTTGGCAGGTTGGCAACCAAGGGCCGATGGGCGGACAGCTGAGTCATTTCGTGAATTACGCGCCTGAGGGGCAAGACTATTCTGCCAAGCGCTATCGCGGGGAGTATGAGCGTAACCTTGCGGTGTTAGAACGTCGTTTGGAAGGGCAAGATTGGATTGTGGGCGACTATACAATTGCGGATATGTTGGCGTTTCCATGGGTGTTTATTGCCAAGCCGCTGACGTCGTCCTTGGAGGAATTTCCGAATGTAACGGCGTGGCGCAAACGTATCAAAGAGCGCCCCGCAGTGATGCGTGCGATTAACCTGCATAAGGCGAAGCAGAACCGCGGGGAGCAGAATGCGCAGAACAATTCGGTGCTATATAATCAAAGTGCCGCGCATCTGCTGGATAAGTGATGCGCGCCCTTTGTGGATGGTTTTAGGTTAGCCGAGCTTGATCACGCGTTTGCCAAATCCTTCGCCTCGCAGAAGCCCGATAAAGGCGGCTGGCGCTTGCTCTAACCCCTCGATCATCTCTTCGCGGTATTTGATCTGACCAGAGGCGACCCAAGCGCCCATTTGCTTGGCAAACTCGGGGTAGAGATGCCCGAAGTCATCAAACACGATAAAGCCGCGCACGGTCATACGCTTGCGCAGGGTCATGCCCATCAGCAGGCTCATGCGGTCAGGGCCATCGGGCAAGGACGTGGCGTTGTATTGCGAAATCAGCCCGCACACAGGGATGCGCGCAGAGGGGTTCAGCAGCGGCATGACCGCATCAAAGACTGCGCCGCCGACGTTCTCGAAGTAGATGTCGATGCCTTTGGGGCAGGCTGCTTTCAAGGTCTTGCGAAAATCGTCTGACTTGTAATCGATGCAGGCGTCAAAGCCTAAAGTTTCCACCACATGCGCACATTTTTTAGCGCCGCCCGCGATGCCAACAACGTGCAGGCCCATTATCTTGGCGATCTGCCCGACAGTTGCGCCCACAGGCCCGCTTGCGCCAGCGACAACCAGGGTTTCGCCTTCTTTGGGCTGGCCGATTTGCGTCAGCCCTGCCCAAGCCGTCAGGCCCGGCATCCCTAAAACGCCAAGCGCCCAAGAGGGGTTTTGCGGGTCTTTGCCCATGTTGATGACCATCGTGCCATCGGACACGGTGTAATCCTGCCAACCGCCAAACGCGACGACCCAATCGCCGGGCGCATAACCGGTGACGTCCGAGGTGACAACCTGCGCCACTGTGCCGCCCACCATGGTTCCGCCAATTTCGACAGGCGCAGCATAAGAGGGAGCATCGCTCATGCGGCCACGCATGTAGGGATCGAGCGACAGATATTCGTTGCGCAACAGCATCTGCCCCGCGCCTGCCTTTGGGATATCGCTGCTCTCAAGGCGCAACGTTGCCTCTGTTGGCTCGCCCACGGGGCGCTCTGCGAGTACAAATTTACGATTGGCACTGTCTGATTGGGTCATAAGGGAGGTATCCTTGCGAGAAATGTTGTCGCTAGCGTGAGCCATTTTAGGCTCTGCAACAAGGTTTCCGCCAAGCCGAGTGTCCTTTACGCTGCGTCGCAAGGGGGTCTTTGATGACCCCAACAGAATCGATAGGACGTGTCATGGAACTTAATGCAAATTTCGCCGCTTCGGTGGTTGTTCACTCTGAGCAACTTGATTGGATCGCCTCTCCTATGAAAGGTGTGGACCGCCGCATGCTTGATCGGATTGGCGATGAAGTGGCGCGTGCGACAAGCATTGTGCGCTATGCTAAAGGCAGCAGCTTTTCCGCGCATACGCATACGGGCGGCGAAGAGTTTATCGTGCTCGAGGGCGTGTTTCAGGATGAGCACGGCGATTATCCTGCTGGCACCTATGTGCGCAATCCGCCGACGACGGCGCATACGCCGAGCTCTGCCGAGGGCTGCACGATCTTTGTAAAATTGTGGCAGTTCGATATGGCGGATCGCTTGCAGTTTCGCAAAACAATGAGCGATGAAATTGGAGCCTTTGTTGATGGTGTGGCCAGCGCCGAGTTGCACCGTGATGCGCGCGAAATAGTGAGCTACTTCGAGCTTGAGCCAGAGGCGGTTTTGGAGAATTTCGATGAGGGTGGCATCGAGCTGTTGGTTCTATCGGGAAGCGCTCGTTTTCGCGGCGAAACTTTGGGGCAGGGCGCTTGGCTGCGGCTGCCAGAGGGTGAAGCGCTGAATGTATGTGCCTGCGAAGGGGGCGCGAAGTTGTGGCTGAAAACCGGTCATCTGCGGTTTGCCAGTGCTCCAAGTGTCTAAAGAGGATAGCGGAATTTACGCTTTGGGCGGCTTTGATCCGGGGTCTAATCGCGCGAGTAAATCTAGCAGCTGCTCATAGTCCTCATCGCCCAGCTTTTCACGAAACCCAACGACAATATCGGCAGATTGCCCTGCGTAATCATCGATCAACTTTTGCCCTTTTGGGGTGATCTTGATGAACTGACGTCTGCGATCCACCTCGTCGCGTTTCTGGGTGATCAAGCCCTTGCCGCGCATCGTGGTTGCGATGCGGGTGAGGCTGGGGAACAAAAGCGAGGCGCGATTTGCCAGTGTCGAAGTGTCGAGCGCGCCGAACTCGCTGAGGACACGCAAGACGCGCCATTGTTGCTCTGTGATTCCCGTCTCGGCGAGCATTTCTCGGATCGGTGCCATCACGCCCTCGCGGGCGCGGATCAACGCTATGGGTAAGCTGCGCGATGTGTTGGGTAATTTTGCTGACATGACCCCTGTGTTTTGCACTATGTTGGCGCGCCTGCCAAGTCGCGCTTGACAACTCGACGGTGCATTTTCTAACTTCACGTTAATTAACATGTTAAGGAACACCGTGCCGCATTTTCAAATCGAGTATTCTGAAAATTTAGAAACGCTTGTTGATATCGGAGCGCTCTGCGAGGCAATTCGCGCCGAGGCGGTTCAAATAGACGCGTTTCCGCTGGCTGGTGTGCGCGTGCGCGCGACGCGCGTCGATCATTTTGCGATTGCGGATGGAAGCGCGAAACACGGGTTTATTGACCTGTCTGTGCGCCTAAGGGAAGGGCGCGCGCAGGATGTGAAAGAAGATGCAATTTTACGCATTTTTGCGGTGTTGAAAGCCTTTGTTGCGCCAGTCTTAGAGCGCCATTCCATCGCATTGTCCGCAGAGATGCGCGATATCGATGCAAAGCTATCACCAAAATTTGGCACGATCAGAGATCATTTAGGGGACCTCTCATGAGCACATTGGACGAGAATATTGCAAAGCTAAGCGGCTTTTTAGAGCGGTTTCGCGAGGGCGGCATTCAGAACCGAATTGCAGGGAAGGATGTCGCAGGGAGCGGCGGTGTTTTTCAGACCTGCTCGCCTGTGGATAAGTCTCTCATTTGTGACGTGGCGCATGGAACGGCAGAGGATATTGATAAAGCGGCAAATGCTGCGTCGGATGCGTTTGCTGAGTGGCGCGATTTATCAGCATTGCAGCGTAAGAAAATCTTGATCAAGGTTGCTGAAGGGATTGAAGCGCGCGCGGAAGAGATTGCTTTGTGCGAATGCTGGGACACTGGGCAAGCGTTGAAGTTCATGTCGAAAGCTGCGCTGCGCGGAGCGGAAAATTTCCGCTATTTCGCCGATCAAGTTGTGCAAGCGCGCGACGGTCAGCATTTGCAATCGCCAACTTTGATGAATGTGACGATGCGCAAGCCGATTGGCCCTGTTGGGGTCATTACGCCTTGGAACACGCCGTTTATGCTCTCCACTTGGAAGATCGCGCCAGCGCTTGCGGCAGGATGTACTGTGGTCCACAAACCTGCGGAGGCGTCGCCCTTGACCGCGCGTCTTTTGGTGGAGATTGCTGAAGAGGCAGGACTGCCTGCGGGCGTGCTCAACACGGTTAACGGATTTGGCGAAAATGCCGGAAAAGCGCTGTGTGAACATCC
>CAYQZI010000033.1:20271-21353 GCA_964421835.1 uncultured Planktotalea sp. | reverse complement strand
AGCATATTGATGCGATCCGGGTTGATGCCCATGGACGCCGCCATGCCGGGGTTTTGCGTCACCGCGCGCACTTCAAGGCCAAGGCGTGTGCGTTTGAGAACAAACAGGATCAGCGCCAGAAACAGCAGTGCGAGCACAAAGATCGCGATGCGAATGTAGCTAATGGCGATCACATCATTGAACACCAATGCGCCGTCCAGCCAATCGGGCGAGGTAAGCGGCCGCGCCTGCGTGCCAAAGATGTTCTTCGCCAGCTGTTGCAGCGCGATAGAGATACCAAAGGTCGCGAGCAAAGTTTCCAGCGGGCGGTGGTAGAGATGCCGGATCACCAAGCGCTCCATCGCGACGCCAGCCGCGAAGGTCACCGCGAAGGCCAAAGGCAGCGCAATGATGATCGACACAGTGTAATCAGGCACAAATTGCTGCACGACAAAGCCGGTGTAGGCACCCATCATGATAAACTCGCCATGCGCCATATTGATCACGCCCATCACACCAAAGGTGATCGCAAGGCCAATCGCCGCGAGAAAATAGATCGACGCCAGCGAAAGCGCATCAAGGCCCAGATCGACCGTTTGACTGACGGAAACACGCGTTTCTAGCGCGCTGAGCGCATCAAAAGCGGCTGTGGTCACCGTGCTATCAGGCTCATCAAAGGCCAAATAGAACACATGCGCAGCGATAGCCTCTGCCTGCGCGGCGGCTTCAACACGCGGCGGTGCTTTGCCCTCTGCGGCAAGTTGGTCATAGGCTTGCGCGCGCGCCGCGTCATTGTCGAGCGTGGCAACCGCTATGCTGCCGACGCGCCCGCCTTCAACATTTGCGCTGAGCGCCGCGCGGATATCGGCGGCAGAAACCAGCGGCGGAGCCAAGTCTGCGTCGATCAGGCGCGCATAGGCGTCGCCTTGCGTAATATCCTTGCCAACCACCAGCAGTTGCGCGACATTTGCGCCCTCTGCAACGGATGTGGCGACGACGGCTTTGCTGGACAGCACGGTATTCAAAACAGCGCGCACATCGACAGAAAGATCGCCCGACAGCGCCTCAATCGCGCCGATCCGCTGCTCTGGCGTGTCGCCAAA
>CAYQZI010000033.1:0-20171 GCA_964421835.1 uncultured Planktotalea sp. | reverse complement strand
AACGGCAGAGCTTGCGGCAAACCACTCGCGACAAGATCATCCAGAACGACGCTGACTTTTTTGCGCGATGGCTTGAGGATTTGATCCGCGTGGGTTTGCAAAATTTCTTGCAAAGCCTGTTCGGCTTGGGCGGTCTGGTCAGATTGAGCGATCAGAACAGAAGACAGCAGTAGCCAAACAGAGATGGCCATGGAAATCAGACGCAGCATTGAATGAGAAGCCGATCATTAGGGTCGCACAAAGGGCGAAAGTAAGTGGTCAGGGCGCACGCGCAGATGCATGCGCCCCAAGTGGTGCTTAGTAGTTGGACGTCAGCTGAACACAGGTCTTTGTCTCTGTGTTGTACATGCCGCAGCCAAGCTCTTTCCAATCGGATGTCAGAACCGCTGATTCAGGCAAGAAGTCTGTCCATGCATCGCCCGGAACTTCGGTTGTCTGGCTGACAATATCGAACTGGCCTTCTGCGGTGATTTCACCGATCAAGACTGGCTTGGCGAGGTGGTGGTTTGGCAACATAACCGCTGTTCCGCCTGTCAAGTTCGGGAACTCTTGACCGTACATCGCTGTGCGCACCGCATCAACGTCTGTTGTGCCAGCGTCCTTGACCGCGTTCACCCACATGTTGAAGCCGATGTAGTGTGCTTCCATTGGATCGTTTGTTACACGCTCTTCGCCCATTTTGGCTTTCCATGCTGCGACCCATGCTTCGTTGGCGTCGGATTCCGCAGACTGGAAGTAGTTCCAAGCCGCCAAGTGACCCACAAGGTTGGATGTGTCGAGGCCGGAAAGCTCTTCTTCACCAACAGAGAAGGCAACAACCGGAAGATCATCCGCAGAGACGCCTGCCGCTGCCAGCTCTTTGTAAAAGCCGATGTTTGCATCGCCGTTGATTGTGGAAATCACGCCAACCTGCTTGCCATCCGCGCCAAGCGCGACGACGTCGGCAACGATTGTGGCCCAGTCAGAGTGACCAAAGGGCGTGTAGTTCACAAAGATATCTTCCTCTGCGATGCCTTTGGACTGCAGGTAGGACTCAAGGATGTTGTTGGTTGTGCGCGGGTAAACGTAATCCGTACCAAGCAGTGCGAATTTCTCAACGCCCAGCTCTTCAAGGAAATAATCCGTCGCAGGGATCGCTTGCTGGTTCGGAGCCGCGCCTGTGTAGAACACGTTCTTGGAGCTTTCTTCGCCTTCATATTGCACAGGGTAGAACATCAGACCGTTCAGCTCTTCGAGCACGGGCAAAGCAGATTTGCGGCTCACAGAGGTCCAGCTGCCGAAGATCACGTCAACTTCATTCACCGTCAGAAGCTCGCGCGCTTTTTCAGCGAAGAGCGGCCAGTCGGAGGCAGGATCGACAACAACGGTTTCGATTTGGCAATCGAGCAAACCGCCAGCGGCGTTCTGGCTCTCGACCAGCAGCTCCATTGTGTCTTTCAGTGTCGTTTCAGAAATCGCCATCGTGCCAGAGAGCGAGTGCAGCACGCCCACTTTGATCGGATCAGCGCATTCGGCGGCAGCGATCGCGGTTGTACCAAGAAAAGCGGCCAGTGCCAGCGATGAGGTTTTGAAGTTCATAGGTCGTGTGTCCCCGTTGTCGTTACAGGCAGCGCAGAGGGCGTAAATGCCCCTTCCAAACGCGTGACCAACCAAATAGGCAGGACCTGCAACAGTGATGTTGTAGTCGCGCGGCGGGTACTATCTTGCACGATGGCCCGTTGCGCGACGCTCGACTCATTCGAGCAGGGACAGATCATGCCGCAGAGCGGAAAATGACGAGTTGGAATCGGCAAATGCGCTGAAGTCACGGCTTTTTGCGCAATTTTTAGGCGCTGGCAAATGGTTCTGCCTAATTTTTCACCTACAGATTGGTGTTTACGACACACGCACCTTTAACGAAACGGGCCAACGGTGACCGAACCTGCGTTGCCACTGCATCGGCGCGCTGGCACCATCCAACCTTGCCCCTGCCTCGATCAAGGCTGCGATCAACGCGCGCACCTGAAGCTGCGCAAGCTGCGCACCGATGCAGCTGTGACGCCCTTTGCCGAAAATAAGCAGCGGGGCTTTTGCGCGATCAGGATTGAATTGCAGCGGGTTCGGGTAAACATCGGGATCCAAATTCGCGCTGCCAAGGGCCAGAAAGACTGGGGTGCCAGCTTTAACCGCTGTGCCATGAAACTGCGTGTCCGCGCGGGCGACGCGCGCGATGATTTGCGCAGGCGAGCTCAGCCGCAACGCTTCATCCACCGCTTTGTTCAAACTCTCGGGGTCACTTGGCATGGCCTCCGATGTCGCCAGCGTCGAAAACGTCACCGCGCAACCCGCTTCAATGTTTTCAACACCATCCGCGAGCATCAAGAGCGCGTTATCGATGATCGATTGCTCCTCGGTGCCGGAACGCCGCATCGCTGCAATCAAGCTGACGGGGTCATCGTTTTGACAACCGCTGATCATATCGCGCGCCTCTTGCAGCGCTTTATTGGTTTGCTCAAAAACCGCCGCATCACTGATCGGCGCAAAAAGGCGAAAGAAAGCGTCTGTGGCCGTCTTGATCTGTTCTTGCGAAGCGTTAATCCCGATAAACCGCGCCATAACCTCGCAGGCAAAAGGGCGCG
Organism: uncultured Planktotalea sp.; assembly: GCA_964421835.1. Classification (GTDB taxonomy): domain Bacteria; phylum Pseudomonadota; class Alphaproteobacteria; order Rhodobacterales; family Rhodobacteraceae; genus Planktotalea. The sequence continues at coordinate 17,553 of CAYQZI010000033.1, read as the reverse complement.
CCAGATCGGCCACCAGATCAATGTCGCGGCCACGCTGCGCTGCGACCTTAGATCTTGCCAAGTCAGGCACCCAGACCTGCGCCGTCTCAAACGCGGCGTAAAACGCGGATGAGAGGGTCTGACGCACGGGGATATGGTCGGGCTTATCCAAAAACGGCGGAATGTTTGAAACCAGATCAGCGGCGACATGCTTGGCTTTGTTCTTTGCATTCAGCGCCGAGAACCGCGAGGGCGCATTGCCCAGATCAGGATGCGACAGCGCAGCAGAGACATCGCTATGACGGCTAAGAACAAAACCGCCGCTTTTGACCGGTGCAATAGGATGGTTTTCGCGCAGCCATGCGTAGCACGGCGCAGGGTCTTCGAAAAACGCTTGCGAAGTGAGATCAATCGGAAGCGTGAAAGGCTCAGCGCGGGCCGAACCGTTCAACCAATCGCGCCATTTCTTCATTGTTCTTATCCAAATGCGTGCGAAGAATGCTGCGATCTGCATCGCTTAAAGCCGCGCCAGTCGCAAACTTCGCAAGGATGTCTACTTTGTAATACCGGATCGCCGCCGAGAGCATAAACACCTCTTCGGTCAAATCAGGCGTGGTGGAGGGCGAGCACATATCGGCTATATTGTCAGAGCCCAATCGCACTGGCACGCCTGCGGCTGCAAGTTCAAGCACGCGCGCGATTGAATTATAGGTCGGGCTTTGGATGCTGCGCAGCTGGCGCATGCCAATCGCGCCAGAGGGGCAGGAAATAACGCCAACGTTCATCTCTAACAGGCCCTGCACCAAAGCCTCCCAGCGCGCATCCTCGTAAAGCGAGGGCGATATCATATGCACCACCCAAACCAGCGGGTCGCCGTTTTTGTCCGCCAGCGACATGTTCTCGCGGCGCATAACATTTAGCAAACGTTCGGTCGCGTCCTCGCCCGCGGAATTGATCTGGTCTGTGTGGATATGAAGGAATTTCCCTGTTCTGCGCGACAGGTCCAACGTGCGCAGGCAGTGTTCCTCAAAGCCGATCTTTTCAGGATAATCGAGCCTGTCATCAATCTCGGGCAAAGAGCCGATGAAATCCGCCATCTCTGCGCCCTGCTCGAACAAGCGCCAACGCTCTGGCTCAGCATCGGTAAACCCCAGCGGCGTATACGCCGCTGCGCGCAATGTGATTTCGGATGCGCGGCGCTGCGCGATGCTCTGGATTTGCTCCAGCGCACTTAGCCCCACGCGATCTGCTGTGACATCCACAACCGTATCCGCAAGCCGTGTGTTCACCTCGACCATATGATCGACGGCCCTGCTCACCCGTTGATCAAGATTATCAAGATCGTAGGCTTTGCCTTGATGGATCGAGTGAATAAGCGCATGTTTCTTTTGCAGAGAGATATGCGAATTTTCAAGGACTTCGACATTGCCGTCGTCCACATATCCATCCTCTAATGTATAGGCCCGATCCAGGTGCAAATGAGCGTTGTGATAGCCGCCCAATGCCTCAACTTGCGCGCGAAGCGCATCATAAAATGTTGATTTCACAGCTAAACACTCTAAGAATCTCAATGAAGAGCTACTATAAAACGGCTCGCAGGATAAGCAATATTTCACACAATAGATTGATCCCTTGCTAGAGTTTCTTACCAAATCTGAAGCGAATGGCGCAGCCCTTGCGATTGTGCTGGCAAGCGGCGAGACCGTCACGCGCGGTGATCTTGCGGGCGTCATCGCAGAAATTCGCGCGTTTTGTCAGCGCGCGCAGATCACAAGCGCGCATCGCATCGGGATCTTACTGGAAAATTGCTGGCAATATCCGACGCTCACCTTGGCCCTCTCAGAGATATGCAGCGTGCTGCCGATCAATCCGGCCCTGACAGACTTCGAGATCACAGCCCTTGCCAAAGACGCAGGGCTTTCTGCGCTTTTGGGGCTTGAGAGCGATGCACGCGTTGATCAGCTGTCATCCGCGCTTGGCCTTGGGCGGATCACCGCGCGCATGCCCGCAAACACCATAGAGCTTGCGCTCAAATCGCCGCTTAGCCCGCCTAAGCAAGACCGCCCATCCGGCATGGTGCTGCTGACGTCGGGAACCACGGGTCTGCCCAAGCGCGTTCCCATTCGAACGGATGCCATGCTTGCCTCGGCCAAGACGATTGCCAGCACGCTACAACTTGGTGCCTCAGATCGCGCGGTGCATGCTTTGCCGATGTTTCACATTGGCGCTGTGGTCGATCTATTTCTCGCGCCGCTGCTCGCGGGGGGCGCGGTGATTATCTCCAAAGGCCAAGCCCCTGCAGATCTGGATCATGCCGTCTCGCAGCACGGCGGGACATGGGTGCAGCTTGTGCCAACGATGCTTGCCCGCTGCGTCGATGATTTGTCGCCCGATCAGCGCGCGCATTGGGGCAGCGCGCTGCGCTTCATCCGGTCGGTCTCTTCTGATTTATCGCCAGAGCAGCACGCAAGCAGCGAAGCGGCGTTTGACGCGCTGCCGATTATTCAAATGTATGGCATGTCTGAAACCGCAGGCCAGATTTGCAGCAATCCACTGCCCCCGCAAGAGCGCCGCTTTGGCACGGTTGGAGCGGCGAGTGGACCAAACGTCAGGCTTTTGGACAACGTCGGCGCGCCTGTACCGCAAGGCCAAGAGGGCGAGATTTGCGTGTCTGGCCCGACGGTTATGCGCGGGTATGAAGGGGTGGACGCGCAGGAGCATTTCTGGAGCGATTGGCTGCGCACGGGCGATCTGGGTCGCTTGGATGAGGCCGGGTATTTGACGCTGACTGGCCGCGTGAAAGAAATGATCAATCGCGGCGGCGAAAAAGTCTCACCACTGGAGATAGAGCGCTGCGCCCTCGCGCTAAACGGTGTGCTAGAGGCCGCTGCCTATGCGCAAAAGCACCTGACTTTAGGCGAGCAGGTTGGGTTGAGCCTGGTTCTGCAAAAAGACGCCGCGCTGAGCGAGCCCGAGGTGCTGGCGCATCTTGCCAGCCAATTGGCCGAGCATAAACGCCCACGCAAGATTGATTTTCGCAGCGCAATGCCGCGCCTTGGCAGCGGCAAGGTTGACCGACTTGCCCTTGCAGGCGCTCGCAAAGATGCAAGCGCGAGCGATCAAGATTTAAGCGCGCTTGGACAGCAAGTTTCGCGTATCTGGCAGGATATTTTGGGCAGCGCAGCCCCGCAAAGCGACGATGATTTCTTCGATGCCGGTGGCGACTCGCTACAAGCCACGACCTTTCTAAGCGAGGTCGAAAAAGTCACAGGCGCAGAGGTGGATCCAAACCTGCTGTATGAAGCGCCGCGTTTTGGGGCAATGCTGGACGCGCTGCAAACCAAGCTTCCCGAGCCACCCCCTCAGAGCGCGCCTGATTTCCTGCGCTATCTGCGCAAGCATATTGGCGGCTGGCAAGGGGCCCGTGTGGGGGCGCGAAATGTGATTATCGGTCAACGCATGATGGGCGCGCTTGATCCGGTCTTTATCCTCTCGCAAGGCGAGCACACGGCGATCTTGCCGCATTTGAACCCTGAAAGACCAGCGTTTCTGATGCGTTCTTTGTTCGGCCTGAAGGGCAAGGATGAAACGATCAACCGTGCGCTGGCGCAGATCTATGCAGAGGATATTTTGTCGATCCGCCCCAAGGGTCCGCTTTTTCTGGTGGGCTATTGCGAGGGCGCGAAACTGGCGCATTTCATCGCGCAGATTTTGCGCGAACGTGGCCGCGAAACCGATCTGATCGTAAGCATCGATCACACTTGGGGCGACCCGTGGGACGGTGCGGCCTTGCATGTTCAAAGTGAAGATTGGGCGATTTATAAGAACCCCGAACTGGGACTTCGTCACCTCACAACCGGGGGGGCCGCTTTAGTGCGCCTTGAGGGTCGGCATCTTGACGCGTTGCAAGGCCCTTCAATGCCAGATTTGGCCACGCGGATGGAGCGGCTTTTCTCTGGTCAGGAAACCTTGCCGCGCACGGTATCACCCTGCGACTTCGCGGCGCGCAACCAGATGTATCATGCGCAGATCCGCGCGAAGCTGCCGCGCACATTTAAGCCGGGGTCTTCAATCGCGGCGCAAATCGAGGTGGTGAATAACAGCTCTGTTGATTGGCAACCAAGCGCGCAATCGGGGATTTCGCTGACGATTGATCTACACAATCTGGATGGTCACTGCCGTCAACGGGTTGCTGGGCATGGCACATTCACAGCGCCGATCCGCGCCCATCAAAGCGCGCTCGTGGATGTTACAATCGCATTTCCGAACAAGTTTATGCCCCTGCAAGCGCGCATCTCGATGACGGATGAAGGGCTTTGCCGCTTTTTGACCCCCTCAAAGCCCTATGTGTCGCGCATGCTCTGGCCCTTTGGACGCACCTAAGCGCTGTTAAGCGCTCAAGCGCCTTGCATTTCCACAATAGTTATCTCGCCCAAACGGCGTATCAGGCTTTGCTCCACATCGTCCAGAACATCAGACACGCGGCGGTGCAGAGCGTGCTCGACAGAACAATCCGGCGCGTCGGTGGTGCTGGGCGAGGCCACAAGACTTTCCTCAAGTGCCAAATAAACATCCGCAAGCGTAATGCTCTGCGGCGCGCGCGCCAAAAGCCAGCCGCCCGCGTGGCCCTTTGCAGAGGTCAAAAGCCCCGCATTTTTCAATCGCCCTAGAACGCGGCGCACGACGACAGGATTGGTGCCCGCATGCTCAGCGATATCCGCAGAGGTGCGCACGCGCGCAGGCTCGCTTGCCATATGGCTCAACGTATGCAGCGCAAGGGACAGACGACTGTTTCGTTTCACCGCAGCGCACCCCATGCATAATGCATCACGCAACTTTGCATGTTGCGGGTTTTGGGTAACTGGTTTAGTTGCGTGATATCGATAAGGGTCATAGTGGGTCTAAACTGATGCAAAATCGCAGCATTCGCAACCTCGGAGAAACAAGCCTGCGCTCAAAAAGGCGCTCGGTGCATCCGATGCAGGCCTATGATGCGCTTCCCAGCCCGCTGCGCCAATGGCTTGCGCAGGCTGCTTTGCCATGGTCGCCGAACTCGGCCAAACGCATATGGACGCGCGCGCGCCAGCGGGGCTTGGATGTTGATGATGTGCTGCAAGCGCTCAATCGGGCCGAAACCAAAACCCTTGAACGCGACAGACGCGCCATCGCAAACACAGCGCCCCGTTCCTATGGGTAACGACACGCGGCGCAGCAACGGCAATGCTAAACAGCGTTAACCCTCAACCAAGCCTTGCGCGCGCCAGTCATCGAAAATCTCCAATGCTTTATCCGCAAAAGCATCATCGTTGATATGCGCATCAATCTCGTGGCAGCTTGCAGTGTCTGGCAATGCCCTGCGCAGCTCGTCCAAAAACGCCTCTAACCCCTCTTTGTCATGCAAATCCGCGCCCTCGCGATCCCACTCCCCAAACCCAAGGCACGGCATGATAAAGGCCGTTGGTCCGACCGCTTTTTCCAGCTGCGTGGCATGGGCCCGCGCAACCTCGCGGCGCTCGTCGTTGTTCAGAACAATCGAGGTGATCAGACGGTTATGAGCATGGCTCGGATGGTGCGCCCATTTATCCGGCACGCCCTGCCAGCCAACAATATCAACCAGATCATAACAGCCGCCCGAAACAATTTGCGGCGTGCCGTTCAGCCCTGCATTGCTAAGGCGATCCGCACCGGCAGAAATGTTGGACCCATGGATATGATTGCCCAGCTCTTGCGTGCAAAAGTCAAAGACGCAGGCAAATGCGCCCTGTGCCGCAAGGCTTTCAAACGCCCGCCCGCCCATACCTGTGGCATGGAAAACCGCAACCTCATATCCGCGCTCTTCCAGCGCCGGTTTCAAGCGCACCATATAGCGCAGCGCCGATTTGCCGAGCGACGTCATCCCGATCATTGGCTTTGAGGCATCCGGTTTCTCGACCGCACGCGCGGCTCCCAAAACTGCGCCTGCCGCTTGACTGAGCGAGGCTTTGCACACGCTGTTCAACCCATAAAGCCCCCCTGCCCAAAGGATCATTTGCGTATCTGCGGCCAAACGCTCGGGTGGAATGAGCGGCGAGAAAGAAACGGTTGAGACGATGTATTTCGGCACGCCAAGGGGCAGCGCTGCGGTGACGTCCAGCGCCAAGTCCGTGCCCATAGATCCGCCAAGCACGAGCACCCCGTCAAAGCGGCCCTCGGCATAAAGACGCGCCGCGAGAAGCGCTGCGCCCTCTGCCATAATCTGCATGGCGTGGTTTTCATTTTCGGTGGCGATCGCGGCGGCGATACTGCTGCCACCCTCCTCTGCCACATCATGTTTGGAGATATCCGCCGGCTGCGTTGGATCGCCCAAGACCGACACATCCATCGTCAAAACCTGGCCGCCCTGCGCGGTGATCACATCGGCCAAATAGCTCAACTCATCGTCTTTGGTGTCATAGGTTCCGATGATCAAAATCGTTTTACCAGACATGGCGCGCGCTCCTTATAGTTTGATCCAAGCGGTCTTTAGGTTGATGTATTTTTCAATCGCGTGGAGCGATTTGTCATGCCCATTGCCCGATTGCCCTACGCCGCCAAGAGGTACAGTCCCATCCGCGCCGCCGTAAGTGTTGACGTGCATCACGCCCGTGCGCACCGCTTTCACCATGCGATGCGCGCGGCTTAGATTGCTGGTCCAAACTGCCCCTGCCAGCCCGTAAACTGTCGCGTTCGCCTGAGCGATTGCATCCGCTTCGCCGTCGAAAGAGGACACGCCAAGCACAGGGCCAAAAACCTCTTGCTGCGTCAAGCTCGCATCCTTTGCGACGCCCGTGACAATCGTAGGCGCCATATAATAGCCGCCTGTGTCCTCTAAGATCCGCCCGCCGCCCGTGACCACTTCGCCGCCCTCGGCGATGGCGGTTTGCACAAAGCCTAGGTTTGCCTTCAACTGCACATCAGAGTTCACCGCACCAATTGCGGTGCCCAGATCCAGCGGATCGCCCACGCGCATCGCCTCTGCCGCTTTGGTGACCGCCGCGACAAAGTCGTCGTGAATCGACGCCTCTACCAACAGGCGCGAGCCGGCAACGCACACTTGGCCCGCATTGCGAAAGATACCAGCTGCCGCGACCTTGGCCGCTTCGTCCAAATCAGGCGCATCGGCAAAGATGATATTCGGGGATTTCCCACCAAGTTCGAGGTAGACGCGCTTCATGTTCGAGCGCGCAGCATATTCCATCAAGCGCCGCCCCGTGCGCCCCGATCCGGTAAAGGCAAGAACATCCACATCCATCGACAGTCCCAAGGCTTCGCCCACCACAGCCCCCTCGCCCGTAACCGCGTTCAAAACACCCGGCGGCAGGCCTGCTTCAAGCGCGAGTTCGGCCATGCGCATCAGCGACAAAGACGCCGTTTCTGCAGGTTTCAACACCACAGAATTGCCCATGGCCAGCGCAGGGCCAAGCTTCCAAGCGCCAATCATCAGCGGGAAATTCCAAGGAATAATCGCACCAACAACGCCCACAGGCTCTTTGTGGATCAGCCCAAGCGTATCGCTGTGGGTTGGGGCGATCTCGCCGTAGATCTTATCAAGCGCTTCGGCATAATAGCGGATCGTGCCCGCTGCCGAACCGGGTTCAGCCTTGATCGCCATATTGATTTCCGTGCCATTGTCGCGCACGCCAAGCACGGCAAGCTCCAGCGCGTTGGCTTCGATCAAATCAGCCCATTTCAACAGCACCTTTTTGCGCGCGGCGGGCGGTTGATTGGCCCAGCGCGCATCCTCGAATGCAGCGCGTGCAGAGGCAATCGCCATCTCCATATCCTGCGCCGTTCCGCGCGCCACTTGCGTTAAGACGCTGCCATCGATTGGCGAGACAACATCCATGCGCGCGCCATCAGAGGCGGGCACCGACGCCCCATTGATCAAATGATCGCGCGCAGGAACCGAAAGCGAGCGCAGCGCGTTGATGTGAGCTTGATCCATTTTGTTTTACCTTGAGTGCATGCCCATGACGGTCAGGGTCTTGATCGGGGCAAAGCGCCCGACATTCCATGTCCAATGTGTGAGTGGTTCATATTTTAAACCGATGGTTTAAAAAAACTTGCCTTACCAAACCCTGTCTGTCAAACTTTTTTGAAATCCCTTTGAAATCGCAGTGTGAGGGCCGAGGCTTCATGTCATCGACACGCAAAACTCTAGACCTCTTGTCGTTTTTTTCTGCGGCCCGCCCCGAGATTGGGCTGTCAGAGCTGCACCGCCTTGCCAAGCGAGACAAGGCAACCACGCACCGACACTTGCAAACCCTTGAACACATTGGCTTTGTCGAGCAAAACAACGCGACGAAAAAGTACCGATTGGGCCCCGCGTTGCTCGCCCTTGCACGCACGCGCGAAGTGACTGTGCCGCGCAAAGCAGGCGCGATTGAACCTTTGTCGCAGCTTGCCTTGGCGGTCGGCGAAACAACCCATGCTTCGATCCTTTCCGGAACCTCGCTTTTTTCGCTGGCAGCTTGCGAGTCATCCCAGCACAGCACGCGCGTTGTGATCGACCTTGATCGCTTTCCTTTGCACGCAACCGCGTCGGGGCATTGCGTGCTTGCCTTTGGTCCAGCCGAGCTGATCGACGTGGCGCATGAAAACATCGAGACCTTTACAGATCACACCATTGCCTCGGCCCACTCGCTTGCGCAGACGCTAGACGTTGTGCGCAGCACAGGTTTCGGGCGCAGCCTGCGCAGTTTCGAGCAAGAGGTGTCCAGTCTTGCGGTGCCTGTGTTTGATGAAACGGGCCAATGCGCCGGTGCCGTCTCTGTTGCTTGCGTTGCAACGCGCTTCTCGCCCGCGCTCGAGCGGACGTGCCAGGAACATCTGATCCTCGCCAGCCGCGCGATCACCAAAAACTGGGGCGGCGTTGTGAGCGATGACATCGAAGCCCTCTGGGCATCTGCCCTCTCGACCTCAACAATATTGGATACAGCGTCATGAAAGACTCAAACTTTTTGAAAGAAAACAACGCGCGTCACATGTGGCACCCCATGACGTCCCCGAAAGACAGCGAAGACAATCCGCCAAAGATCATCACAGGCGCGAGCGGCGTGTCGATTTCGGACATCGACGGGCATCGCGTGGTCGATGCTGTGGGCGGCTTGTGGAACGTCAATTTGGGCTACTCTTGCCAACCCGTCAAAGACGCAATCGCGCAGCAGCTCGACACCTTGCCCTATTACTCGACCTTTCGCGGCACAACGAATGACGCCGCCATTGAGCTGTCCTATGAGCTTGGGAAGTTTTTCGCCCCTGATGGGCTGAGCCGCGCGTTCTTTACCTCTGGTGGCTCGGATTCAGTTGAAACCGCGCTGCGCCTTGCACGGCAGTATCACAAATTGCGCGGCGATGCGGGACGGGTGAAATTCCTAAGCCTCAAGAAAGGCTATCACGGCACGCATATCGGCGGCGCGAGCGTAAACGGCAATGCAAACTTCCGCAGCGCCTACGAGCCGCTGTTGCCCGGCTGTTTTCACATTCCCGCGCCCTATACCTATCGCAACCCGTTCAACGAGACCGATCCAGAAAAACTCGCGCTGCTTTGCATTCAAGCGCTCGAGGACGAGATCGCGTTTCAGGGCGCAGGCACGATTGCCGCGATGATTATGGAGCCAATATTGGGCGCAGGCGGGGTCATTCCACCGCATAAGTCCTTTGCCCCCATGGTGCGCGAGATCTGTGATCGCAACGGGATTTTGCTGATCACCGATGAGGTTATCACAGCCTATGGGCGCACAGGTGCTTGGTCTGGCGCGCGTCTTTGGGGGATCAAGCCGGATATGATGGCAACGGCCAAGGCGATCACAAATGGCTATTTCCCCTTTGGCGCGGTCATGCTGGGCGACAAGATGGCCGAGGTGTTTGAGGGCAACCCAAATGCAAAGATCGGTCACGGCTACACCTATTCCGGCCACCCCGTCGGCGCGGCGGCGGCGCTCGCTTGCCTTGCAGAGACCAAACGTTTGAACGTGATCGACAACGCCGCAGCGCGCGGCACGCAGCTGCATCTGGGGTGCAAAGCATTGATGGAAAAGTATGACATCATCGGCGACGTGCGCGGCGGACATGGTTTGATGACCGCGATTGAAATGGTCAGTGACCGCGATAGCAAAGCACCGATTGATGCAGGCACCGCCGCCAAAGTCTACGAGGGCGCATATGACGCCGGAGCAATGGTGCGCGTTTCGGGGCCAAACCTGATTTTGTCGCCGCCCCTGGTTTTGTCGGAGCAAGATGCAGACACGATCCTGAGTGCTTTGGATGCGGGCTTTGCCTTGGCCTGACGCAGGTAAGCGCGCGCATCAGCGTTTAAGCCGTATCGGCGAATTTGCGATATGTATGTCCCAAGGTGCATGTCGCGACGTATTTGGAGGGCACTCTATTGGCGATCTTTGACTATGTAATTGTTGGCGCAGGCTCGGCAGGTGCTGTGCTAGCGCATCGCCTAAGCGCTGATCCCTCGCTCACGGTATGTTTGATCGAGGCAGGCGGCGCAGCACGCTCACCGCTCGTCACAATGCCGCTGGGTGTGATGGCATTGCCAAGATTACCTGCCTTTAACTGGGGCTATACCTCTACGCCGCAAAAGGGGCTGAACAATCGCGAGATTGGCATTCCTCGGGGTAAATCCTTGGGCGGATCCTCTGCGATCAACGGGATGGTCTACATCCGTGGCCACCGCGATGACTATGACGATTGGGCGCAAGCAGGTTGCACCGGTTGGGGCTATGACGATGTGCTCCCCTATTTCAAAAAGTCCGAAGCCAATAGCGATCAAAGGCTAGACGATGCGCTGCACGGTCGCGATGGGCCCCTAAGCGTAGCGCAGCAGCGCAGTCCCAATCCAATGGATCACGCTTTCATCGAAGCTGCGAGCCAGCTTCAAATGCGCAGCTGCCCAGATTTCAACGTCGCCGAGCCCGAAGGGATGGGCATCTACCAAGTCACGCAAAAAGATGGTCGGCGTCACTCTACTGCCGCTGCATTTTTGCGAGGTATTCGAGGGCGGCCCAATCTACAGATCGAAACAGGCGCAACGGTCGAGCATATTTCAGACACCCGAGATGCGCCCAAAGTGACGCTGCGCCGAGGCGATGGATCGCGCGAGATACTGCACGCGCGCGGTGAAATCATCCTATGCGCTGGCGCGATTGGCTCGCCTGACCTGTTGCTGCGTTCTGGTATTGGCGCGGGGGCGGCCTTGCAGGCGCAAGGCGTGCCTGTCGTGCAAGACTTGCCCGGCGTTGGCGCTAATCTGCACGATCATGTGGATGTCATGGTGATCACCAAAAGCCGCTCGATCACGCCATATGGCGTGTCGCTCAAGGCACTGCCAAAACTAACGGGCGAGGCGCTGAAATGGATCTTCGCGCGGCGCGGTATGCTGTCTTCGAATATGGTTGAGGCGGGCGGATTTGTCCGCTCTCACCCTTCCGAGCCGCGAGCTGATCTTCAGTTCCATCTGATCCCCGGGCGCAAAAGCCTGCGCGGGCGTTTGGTAGAGTACGGCCACGGCGTATCGCTGCACACCTGCGTGTTGCAACCCAAGAGCAGAGGCGCGATCACCCGCAACAGCCCTGATGGTGCGCCGCAGATTGATCTGGGCCTGCTCACCCATGACGATGATATGCGCAAATTGATCCAAGGCGTGAAACTTGCGCGCCAAATTCTCGCGCAACCACCGATGGCGCGCCATGGCCTGAGCGAGTTGCTGCCCGGCCCTGACGCGCGCTCGGATGAGAGCATTGCAGAGTTCATCAAAGCAGAGGCGCGCACGGTCTTTCATCCAGTGGGCACTTGCGCGATGGGCACGGGGTCTAGCGCTGTCGTTGACCCGCGTCTGCAAGTGCATGGGATTCCGCGCCTGCGGGTGGTCGATGCCTCGATCATGCCAAAAATCGTAAGCGGAAATACCAACGCCCCTGCCATAATGATCGCCGAAAAGGCGGCAGACATGATTTTGAAGGATCGCAAATCCGCCTGAGGACCGCACTGACTTAACCGCAACACGTCTTAACTTTTCTGGGGGGGGGAGACCCTCAACACGCTCAGTAGCATTGCGAGCATTCCTGACTGCTCGACTTTCAGCCAATTCAACGCACCGCCAATGGCCGCAAAACAAGATCAAATCCAAAAAACGGATTGATTGTTAGCTTTGAGTCAATCGGTTTTGAATCAGTTTTGATTTCACCCAGTGCGTCTTACTTCGCACATGATTGGCGCGCACATATTTAGCCATGCGATGAGGCATCTCGCTTTCTTTGAAATCTAGGGCGTCACGTACAACAAATCCCTCTTGGAGCGATATGTTCAAGTTATCTGCAACGTTCTTGAAAAGCCGCTAAGTATAAGGGCCACGATAAAGTTCTGGAACCCGAGTTATCGCCACATCTTCAAACCTCTGTTTTGTGGCATCCCAAAGTTGAATGTAATCATCGATAATCCAAGAAAACCCATGAAATAAGACGGCAATGCTTCATAGAATACTGAATGTTTTGCAAAAAGGTTCTCACTAACCATTTTTCCGTGACAACCTAGTCATTTACCATAAGTCCAACTAACGAAGACATAATCTTATCGTCGTTTGTTGTGCCCAGAGAAATTGGTAAATGGTATGTTCGGCCATACTTTTACATCGGCAATCAATAGCGCATCAGAATAGTCAGCAACAAGGCGGCACTAAATTCAAACCACCCATGCAGAGTTCCATTTTCACCGCGGAACGCATCCTACAGCGTCGAGAAAACCAATCTGAAGTATGGATTTGCATACCTAGCGTATCGGCAGGCTGTATGCTCGAATGCGGGCTCGTAAAAGCGATCGAGTTGGGAGCATGAAAGTGATGAGAGCGCTATCTGCATTGAGTGTGGTCATGCTCGCGTCTTGCGGGCCACGCTTAGATCTTGATCCGGTTTATCAGTCTTTGTTGGCCAACCAGCCACCTGAAATTCCCGAGAAACACCTGCAAAAGCTGCAACGCGGACTTGCCTCTTGCGATGTTTTCAAAGAAGGTCAATCAGACCAATATATGACCTGCTGGTGGCCAAGCGGACGGCCTGCGAGCCTCGCCCATTTAACCTATTACTCTGCTGGTTTGGTGCGCCCAGATCCGAGCAGGCTCATCGCTCCCGGCGGCAAACCCGTCGTAACCCTCCCACTCAAATGAAGGGCTGATTTCATAGGCCCCCCACAAAAGCAGTCATTCGTTTTCCGCGCGACCTTCGGCGCTGAACGGACGTTTGCCGCTCAAAAAGGCGCCAAAGGATCATTCCCAAGGAGCCTCTCTGATTACCAAAGCTCAAAAGATTAGCCGCTAGACTTCAAAGCCGCGCGAAGGATATTACCCAAGGACGCGCCGCTGTCATAAAAACCATACTGCTATAGCGCTTGCTTCGTTTGCGTAACATGGTGTGCCGTCAGAAACCTATGCGTCTTTTTCCAACTTCGGCAATGCCGACTTTTCTGCCTTTCGCTGCAAGCGCGAATGCTATGCGAAAGTAAGATGCGGCACTTGAAACATGACCGCCCACTATGGACAACGATGACCATGGGAAAACGGATCTCGCGAAGCGTGAACCTTTAGGCGGCTTCGTTTTTCGAACTGAGCTAGATAACCACAATTCTTCGAAGCTTTCTGCGAGCCATAAAGCAAACCCATGAACCAAGTTTTGCCGTTGTCCAGAGTTCAGGCACCATAAACCGACAAGATAGCATCGACGGCATGATCGGCTCGCGCAACTTGCCAATTAGTTGTCGGTGCCGTAGCCAAACCGTACCTGTCTTGCAAGAGCAATGGCCCAATGAGCAAGCATACAAAGTCATCGGCCACCATCTTTGGATTCGCTTGGGGCGCAACCAAGCCAGAGATCTTCGCGCCCACAAACATATCTACTAGTTGGCTCATGATACGCTCTGGTCCTGCGGCAAGGAAGTGACGGATAAAGTCCGGCGCACGTAGCGCTTCTTCTTTTATTAAGCGGTCAAAGGCAATGATTTCTGGGCGTGTGACAAAAGCAAGATACTGCCTGCCAAAGGTCACAAGATCCTGACGTTGCGTCGCGCCGTCCGGCCGAACGAAAGTGGCGGCTTCAAGCGCGTTGTCAGCCTCCAACGACAAGATTGCGCGGAACAAGGTTTCTTTGTTGCCAAACTGGGAATAGACAGTCGTGCGCGAAACACCCGCCGCAGTCGCGATTGCGTCAATGGATGTATTTTCAAAGCCATGTTCAAAAAAGACCTCACGCGCGGCTTCCATCACCCTTGGTCTTTTACGATGGGTCCGCGCCATTATGTCCCTCCAGTACTGAAGGTCAGTCTTAAAGTTTGACAGAGAAAGTCAAACCAATATGTTCTCAACTGAACACTTCTGTTCAGCTGGGAATCTAACGTGGAAGCTTTGAAAATTGCGATCATCGGCGGAGGAATTGGTGGCCTTTCGGCGGCCATCGCCCTGCGCAAACTAGGGTATGCGCCCGTGGTATACGAGCGTGCGCTTGGCCTCTCCGAAGTGGGTCAGGGTCTTGGGCTCTTTGCAAATGCCGTTCGTGCTCTCGACTGGCTTGGTGTTGGCGATGAAGTCCGCAATGTGGGCTGGCGATTTGAAAAAGCGCGGACCTACAGCGCAACGGGGCGGCTTCTTGTGGCCACCGATCCAATCCAAGAAGAACGCCGCTCGGGCATACCCAGCCTTTTGATAATGCGGACGCGCCTGCAAGAAATACTGTTTTCCGCACTGCCGCAAAGTTCTATCCAGTTTGGCGCGCATCTGGATACCGTCGTGGAGCAATATGACGGTGTTCGACTGGCCTTCAAAGGGGGTGAGAGCGAAACTGTTGACATTGTAATCGGTGCGGACGGCTGGAGTTCTGCAGTGGCAAAATCACAGTTCAAGATACCTCCGCCACGGTATTCGGGATTGATCTGCTGGCGCGGGTTGGCATCTGGAGATGTCCTGAAAGAAAGCCTTGAACTGCCGATAGTTCAGGGGCGGGGGCCGCAAATGGGTATTGGTCCTTTGTCTGCCAACACATGCTACTGGTTTGTGGCATTCCCCGGGCCGGCAGATAGCGGCCCGACAAGCGCAACCCAAGCCAAAGCATCACTGGAGGAAATGGTTCGGACCTTTCCATTCGCAGCTCGGGAAATCGTCGCGACTACTGACCCGGACAATATGTTGCGGACAGATCTTTATGATCGGGACGCCATCGATTGCTGGAGCAAAGGTCACATTACTTTGCTGGGCGATGCTGCTCACCCCATGTTGCCAACACTCGGCCAAGGTGCCGCAATGGCAATTGAAGACGCGGTTGTACTGGCACGGAAAATTGCGGCGCATGGTGTATCCGTAGAAAAGGCTCTGGTTGCCTACCAAAATGTACGTAAGCCCAGAACTGACGTTGTCGTTAGCAATGCACGGATGTTGGGAAGGTTGGGCAAGATTACCAACCACGCCTTGGTCGGACTGCGCGATGTATCCGCGCGCATGACGCCATCATTTGTCACGGACAGGACGGCCAAAACAATACTGAGCTACGACTCCACATCTGTATAGCTGGGAAAGTTGTGCAATAAGGAGGTAAGAAATGGCTTAAAAGGGCTCGAAGCGGACCTTAGCCATTTAGCAAAAGGCCCCGCAGGATCACTCCCACGGAGCCTACTCTAACTCTTATGCATCAAACCTTAGTCGTCGGACTTCAAAGCTGCACCAAAGATATCACGCTAGGACGCGCCGCTGTTAGAAGAACCGTACTGCTGCCTTCTGTTGCACAGTCAAACGCGTCGTTAGCAACTAGTGCATCTTTTGCAGCGCGGGACCTATTTTCCAGCAAGCTGCTGCATTGCTCCGGCCCAGTCTTCGATATGATATGTCCGAACAATCTTTCCGCCTTCAAGCTCGTGAATGTCGATCGTCATGATGTCAAAGCTACGACCTTCCCCATCAACACCGCGAAATGGTCTAGCTGGTGTTGCCGTTGCACGACTGCGGACTGTTACGATATTCTCATCCACGTGCATTGCCTGAACGGCCCATTCCACGTCTGGCATGAACTTGGCCATGCCACCTATTTGCTTGAGGAATCCGTCGCGGTTCTTGTTCTTACCCGAATAGTCGCCGATGCTTTCCCAGTCTTCGGACGTAACCTCCAGAAATCTACCTGTGAGGTCTTCGGATCCCGGATCACTCAGAAGATCTTAGAAGACCTGTACTGTTTCAGTGTCGCTCGCGAAGGCCGCGGGTGCAAGGGAGGTCGCCGCAATTGATGCGGCTACGAGGATAATCGTCAGACTTCAAGGCCGCGCCAAGGATACACCGGAGTTAGAGAAACCGTTCTTCTTGACCGCTTCCATCTCTTGCGCAAATCATCGTGCCTTCGGCAAGCTTGGCGTCAATTCGTACAACGCAGCAATCGGGATTTTTTTGCCTTTTGCTGTGCCCGAATTAGCGACCGCTTTCTACTCATTACCCATTTTGACGCGTTGCGCTTGACATGATACCTTTTGGTTTTGTAATTAAATGATACCAAATAGTATCATGTTAGGGAATCGAGATGAAACACTTATTCAAAATCGCAGCAGCCGCGGCGATATTAACAACCGCACCCGCTGGCGCAGAGCCAATCACTCTATTGGGATCAGATGACTTTGAATGGGAGACGACGCCGGAAGGTGCTGCGTTTGCGTCTTTACAAGGGGATAGGTTCGCGGAGTCCTACCAAGCGTTGGTCAGACTCCCGGCTGGAACCGTTAGTCCGCCGCACATAAAGACGGCCAATATGTATGGAGTCTTACTGCAAGGTGAAATGATCCACTACCTCAGTGACGAAGCTCCAGCAGCAGCGCGCAGAATGGGCCCCGGCTCTTTCTACAGCATTAACAGTGGCGCAGCGCATGTTTCCGCCTGTGTCTCTGAGGCACCTTGCATTGCATATCTGTATCAGGATGGCGCCTTCGATTTTCTGCCGGTGTCACAATGACAGAGCAGGAGCAGTTGGGTTTCCGAGCGCTCGGTGATCCGACCCGACGTAGTATTCTTCAATTGCTTGCAACCAGTAATATGACGATTGCGGAGGTCGCCGAAAACTTCGACATGACCAGAGCTGCAGTCAAGAAGCACCTGATCATCTTGAGCGAAGGCAACCTTATTTCGGTTCAAGTGGACGGTAGATCGCGCATGAACGCGCTCAATCCAGACGGGCTGAAGCGCTTGTTTGACTGGTTCAGTTACTTCGATGCGTTCTGGGATAGCCGCCTCGACAAACTCAAATCTGAAATTGAAAAGGACATTCAATGACCGGCACGTTCCTACAAAAATCCATTTACCTCAAAGCGACCCCTGAGCAAGTGTGGGCGTATCTGACGGAACCCGCCAAGCTGTCTATCTGGTTTCATAAACCCAAGGCCGCTTTAGTCGAAGGTGAATACGAAATGTTCGGTGCCGAAAGCGGCAACAAACTTATGTGGGGCGAAGTGCTCCTCGCCGAACCTTACATGCGCCTTGAATATACATTCACCATCGCACCAATGGGAGGCGCGGTCAGCACGGTAAGATGG
>CAYQZI010000032.1:2692-21852 GCA_964421835.1 uncultured Planktotalea sp. | reverse complement strand
CCGCCGAGGGCGATGACACCGCGACAGTCACGACGTTTGACCAAGAGCCTGACGTTCAGACGGTGAAGACAGCGGCTGCCTTCCTGAGTGATCCGGTTGCTGTGGGGGATTCCGTCTATTATACGATTGAGCTGATCAACACAGGCAATGTGGCATTGGATGCGCCAAGTGTGGATGACACGCTCACGGATGCGAGTGGCGGGACGCTGGTGATGAGCGACGGGCCGACCTTCTCTAGAGGCGATACGAACAATGATACCCAGCTCGATCCAGGCGAGACGTGGCGCTACAGCGCGCGTTTCGACCTGACGCAGCCTGCGATCGATGCCGGGGGTCTGTCCAATACGGTGACCGGTTCTGGCACTGATCCTTTGGGCAATACAATTTCTGACGTTTCCGATGATAGCGCAGATAACGCGGCCGACAGTGATCCAACGACCACGACGCTTGCGCCGAGCGAGAAGATTTCTGTGGTGAAAACCAGCGAGCTTGATCTGGGCGCGGATGGGATTGCCAGTGTGGGTGATCTGATCACGTACACCTATACAGTGAACAATGAGGGCAATGTGACGCTGTTTGATATCAGAGTTGCGGAGACGGCCTTTGGCGGGGCAGGGACCGCGCCGACGCCTGTGCGCAGCGCAGGTGGCACCTTGATTGGCGGCGCTGCGGCGCGCTTTGATCTGGCGGTTGGTTCTGCGCCGATGACCTTTACGGCGACTTATGCGCTGGAGCAGGACGACATTGACGCGGGCGAGGTGAGCAACCAAGCGACCGCCAGCGCGGATACGCCTGACGGTGGCACGACAAGCGATATATCGGACAATGATAGCAGCGCGGATGGCGCGCAGGATGCGACGCTTACGGACATTCCGCGCATCAATGGGATCGAGGTCGAAAAGACATCGGTGCTGACGGGTCTGTCCAATCCTATTGTTGCGAATGATACGATTACGTACGAAATTCGTTTGCAAAACACCGGCAATACCAGCCTGACATCTGTGACGCTGGATGACACCTTCGAGCGCCGTGATGGGGCAACTTTGGCGATCACGCCTGCGCTGATCTCTGGCGATGCTGGTACGCTGGGTCGTTTGGATGTCGGTGAAACCTGGCTCTATCGCGCGAGCTATTCGCTGATCCAAGCGGATATTGATGCAGGCGGCGTGCGCAACCAAGTGGCTGTCAGCGCCAATGATCCGACGGGCACGCCTGTCACAGATACATCTGACGATGGCATTGATGGCGATGGCAACACGGAAGATGATCCGACAGAGCTGACGATTCCTGCGGCGCCAAGCATCACCTTTGACAAGCGGCTCGCGGCTGGGGCGATTGACCCTTATAGCGAGGTTGATCAGGATATCGCGTATGAATTTGTCGTGGTAAACACAGGCAACATCAGCCTGACAGCCCCGATTGTGATCAGCGATCCGCTGATTGAAGCGCAAGGCCTTGGCGGCATTGTCTGCCCTGCGCCGCCGCTTTTGCCGAATGCAACGGCAATTTGTACCGGCAGCTATCGCATTACGCTGGAGGATCTGAACACAGGCGAAGTGATCAATTCTGCGACCCCAAGCATCACGCAGCCAGTTGTGCCTGCCAATGCGGGTGATCCAACCGAAGTGAGCGTCACGGCGCCAAGCGCTTCGGTCACGGTGGAGGCAACGCAAAGCCCAGAGCTGACGTCAACGAAGGTTATTGCGCCGACCTCTGCGAGTAGCTTCACAAACGTCGATGACGTGATCACCTATGATTTCACCGTCACCAACACAGGCAATGTGACAATCGCGGGGCCAATCACGATTGACGATGATCTGATTGGCAACGAGCTGGCCTGCGCCGCTGGTCCACTGCTGCCCAATGCGAGCGTAAGCTGTTCGCATGCGTGGGAAGCGACACAAGACGCGATTAACGAGGGATCAGCGACGAATATAGCCAGCTCTGTTGGTAGTTTTGATGGAAGCGAAGTGCGCTCCGGCGATGTCACCGCCACAGCGACCGCGAACCAGACCAAAGCGATGAGCTTGGTGAAAACGCTGACCTCTGCGACGCCTGATTTGTTCGATGTGGATACGGTTCTGGCCTATAGCTTTGTCGTCAAAAACGAGGGCAACGTGACGATTGACGGGCCAATCACCATCAATGACACGCTTGCCAGCAATGCCAGCTGTCCTGAGCTGACGGATGGTAAATTGCAGCCCGGCGAGATGGTTACATGCACTGGAAGTTACACGTTGGTGGCGGGTGATATTGCGCTTGGCTCGACGACGAACTCAGCGACGGCGACAGGTATGATTGACGGCGACGCGATCACCTCTAACAGCGATGATGCGCTTTATCCTGTTGGCGATGATGTGGTGCCTGCGCTGAGCTTGAGCAAGGACAGCGTGCCCTCTGATGTGACATTCGATGCGGCTGCTCAGACGATCACCTACACGTATTCGGTGACCAACAATACAACGCGCGGCTTTAGCGAAGATATCATCGTCACGGATAACAAAATCGCGCTGCCGATTGTCTGTCATGATGCCTCTGAAGATGGTGTTCTGAGCGTTGGCGCTAGTGCAACGTGCGGGGCCAGCTATCCAGTGACGCAAGATGATCTCGATGTAAGCTTTGTTACCAATGATGCCAGCGCGCAGACTGTCTTTGCCCCCGGTACGCCGAATGAGGTGACTGTGCTCTCGCCCTCTGTCAGCAAGACGGTGAATGCGGTGATTGATCCAAGCCTTGCGCTGGCGAAAACGCTTGTGAACCCGCCTGCGAATGCGGCGGTGGGTGATACGCTGACCTATGAAATCATTGCGACGAACGACGGCAATCAGCGTATTTCCGGTGTGACAATCACGGATGATCTGTTGCCTTTGCTGACTTGTACCGTTGCGGGCAATCCTGCGCCTGCGAATGTGGTGCTTGCGCCGAGCGAAACGCTTGTGTGCCGCGGTGAATACGAAGTGCAGCTTGCAGATGTTGAGCTTGGGACCTTGGTCAATGACGCCAGCGTGCGCGGCACAAATCCAGCGGGCGGTGAAGAGACGGCGACAGCCAGCGTGCCTGCCACGCTTGCGGCGCCCACGCCTGCGCTGCTGATCGAAAAAACCATAGAGCCGACGCCAGCCGCTGACACGCCCGCCTTTACCAAGGCTGGCGATATCGTGCAGTTCCGCCTGAAAGCGATCAACGATGGCAATGTGACGCTGACAGATATCACCCTGACGGATGAGCGTACAACGACCCCGGCAAGCTGCGCGATCACCAGCCTTGCGCCGGGCGCGGATGATAGCAGCTGTTTAGTCAGCTACGAGATCCAGCAAGCGGATGTGGATGCTGTCAACGGCGTCGCTGGCGCCGAGTTTGGCGGCTTTATCAACGTGGCCAATGGCACAGCAACGGCGATGACGCCCGCAGCGCCAGAGGTCACAGGCACGGGCGAGATCTTCGTGCGCGGACCGGATCACGCGCCTGAGTTCTCACTCGCGAAAACCGCTGATCTGAGCGAGTTCAATGCCGCTGGTGATGTGATCACCTACACCTATGTGATCACAAACTCCGGCAATATCACCCTGCGCGCAGAGCCGGTGATCACTGACGACAAGATCGCCAATATCAACTGTCCAGCCATGCCTGATGGTGGTCTTATTCCCGGCGCAACGCTGACCTGCGATGCCACGTATGAAGTGCTGCAAAGCGATGTGAATGATGGCGGCGTGACGAATGTGGCCTCCGTTGCTTCTAGCGATGCGCCTGCGCCTGCAACAGAGGGTGACGAGACGGACAGGGTCACTGTTCCAGCGGTTCCAAACCCCTTGATGCTGGTCACCAAGACGGCGGATGTGACTGCCGATGTCGCTGTGAATGATGTGATCACCTACACTTACACGGCTGAGAACACTGGCAATCTGACGCTGAGCAATGTGAGCGTCGCCGATGCGCACACGAGTGCCGCTGGCACAGTTGCGCTAAGCGTTGGCAGCGAGAGCCTAAGCACAGATGCCGCGCCTGCTGGCGATAGCACGGACACCAATGTCATTGGCGGCATTTGGGGCACCTTGCAGCCCGGCGATATCGTCAGTTTCACGGCAACGTATACCGTCACGCAGGCGGATATTGATGCACAGGATACCCTGTCCAACACCGCGACGATTACGGCAAGCGATCCTGATGGAAACCTTGTGACGCGGGTGATCACAGAGACGGTTACACCCGAAGCGCCAGCGCCAAATCTGGTTGCGTTGAAGACGGTTGGAACTGTGGGTCTGTCGGTTCCACCCATCGCGGGCGAGACGCTGCAATACACGATTTCGGTCGAGAATGACGGCAATCAAACGTTGAGCAATCTGTCGCTGAATGACACGCTCAAGCGCAATGACGGCACGACGATTTTGCTGGCAAGCCCACCGCAGTTGATAAGCGGCAATGGCGGCGATCTGAGCAAGATGGAGATCGGCGAGACTTGGATCTACAGCGCCGAGCACGAGTTGACGCAAGCGGATATCGATGCAGGCGGTGTGAACAACCAAGTGCTTGCGCGCGCGGTCACTCAAACCGGAGGTCTTGTCTCTGATCTATCGGATGATGATAACCCTGCGAACGGCGATACGACCCCAGCGGTCACGAGCGTTGCAAGCAACCCTGCGATTGAGGGCACCAAAGCGTTAACAGCAGGCAGTGCAGTGCTCAGCAGCACGCTTGAGTTCACCTATACGATTGAGAACAAAGGCAATGTCACGCTGCGCAATGTCGGCATCGCCAGCGATACGTTCACGCGCGCAGATGGCACTTTGCTGACACTTGCGGCGCCCGGTTTTGTAACCTCTTCGCTTGGCTCGCCCAATGGCACGTTGCTGCCCGGCGAAACAGCGCAGTACCTCGCGTTCCACACGCTTGATCAAGACGACATCAATGCAGGCGGCGTAAGCAACACAGCTGTTGTGACAGGCACGCCGCCCAGCGGAGCGCCGGTTACGGATATCACCGACAATGGCATCGACACTGACGGCAACACGGAAGACGACCCCGCGCAGCTGATCGTGCCACCGGTGCCTTCAATCGCGCTGAGCAAGACCTTGGCCGCAGGGACGCCGCCAGAGTTTGCGAGCACAACGCAGGTATTGAGCTACGTGTTTGAGGTCACCAACACCGGTAACGTCACGATCACAGATCCGATCAGCATCACCGATGCACGCCTAACGGAAAATGGCGGCACGATAACCTGCCCTGCCTTCCCCGCCACTGGCGTTGTGCCGGATGGCACATACACCTGCCTTGGCAGCTACCCTGTTCAGCAAAGCGATATTGACGACGGATTTATCGAAAACACTGCGACAGCGAACGCAGGCGTCACGCCTTCTGCGCCCTCGACCGTGCGCATTGAAGCAACACAAAACCCTGCGATGGCGCTCGAGAAAACCGCCGAGCCTGTGACCTCTGCCGAGTTCTTTGTGGGGCGTGAAATCACCTATACTTTCGCGGTCACCAACACAGGTAACACGACAATCACGGCTCCGATCACGATCAACGACAGTCTGATCGCGGCGGCAGATATGAATTGCCCTGCCTTCCCAGTGGCAGGTATCGCGCCAAATGGCACATACACTTGCACCGCCGATTACTCTGTCACAGCGACGGATGTTTTGCTGCGCAGCGTCACCAACATCGCGACGGCCACGGATGGCACGACCACCTCGCCGCAGGATTCCGTGACAACGCCGGATGATGGTGTGCCAGCCTTGAGCTTGACCAAGACCGCCACCGCAGGCGCGGATTTCGATACTGTCGGCGATCGGATCGACTACTCCTTTGAGGTGCGCAACTCTGGCACTGTGACCTTTGTGCGGCCGATCGTTGTGCGCGATGCGCTGACGGGGCCTGTCACCTGCTTCACCCCTGTGGCTGGCGTTGACGAGGATTTCCGCGCAGGCGAGACAATCACCTGCACAGGCTCCTATAGCGTTGATCAAGATGATCTTGATCGCGGGTTTGTCACCAACGAAGCCTTTGCAGAAACCGAGTTTGGCGATCCTTTGCAGCAGGTCTTCTCGCCTGTGGACACCGCGACGGTGGATGCGGATATCGATGGCGATCTGGTGCTGAGCAAATCCGTTGCGAGCCTGCCTGTTTTGGCGGTGAACCAGCAACTGACCTATACACTGACAGCAACGAACCAAAGCAATCAGACCCTCAGCAGCGTATCAATCAGTGATCCGCTCTTGCCGACGCTGTCTTGCTCTGTTGCAACGCTGGCGCCTGGGGCTGAGCTGATCTGCTCGGGCACCTATGACGTGCAGCAAAAGGACATCGATGCGGGGATATTGATCAACACCGCAAGCGCGCAAGCGATCACTCCGCAGGGCGGTGTTCTGCGAGACACGGCGGTTCTGCCAACGGATATGCCTGCTGGCGTGCCGGATCTGCGTCTGAGCAAAGTGGCGCTGCCGGATCCCTTTGGCGCTGTGGGCAGCACGCTGAGCTATCGTATGACCGTGCTCAACCTGAGCAACGTGACGTTGACGGACCTGATCGTCACAGACACGATGGATCCAAGCTATAGCTGCGCAATTGCATCGCTTGCGCCGAACGCATCAGACAACAGCTGTTTGTTCATGCATGAGGTCACCCAAGCCAATGTGGATGCTGGCAGTCTTGATAACACGGCGAATGTCATCGGCACTTTGCCAAATGGAGCGACCACAACCGCCACCGCCACGATCACAACAACTGGCCCGGTGCAGATGCCTGCGCTAATCGCCACCAAGCGCGTGCTGCCGACAGCGCCTGTGGCAGGCCAAGTGGTGGAGTATGTGCTGGATGTCGAGAACACCGGAAATGTGACGCTGTCTAACGTCAATATCACAGATGATATGTTCACGCTGCGCGGCAGCCGCGTGGCGCTGGATGTTCCCTTTGCGTTGCTCAGCGGTGATTTGAATGCTGATATGAAGCTCGATGTGGATGAGATTTGGACCTATCGTGGCGCGCGCACGCTTCAGCAGACGGACCTCAATGCAGGGGGTCTGAGCAATCAGGTCACTGTAACGGCGAGCGATCCAACCAATGCGCCTGTTTCTGATCTGTCGGATGATGGCATCGATACAGATGGCAATACCGCAGACGATCCGACGATCTATGAAAACACCGTCACGCCGCGTCTGAGTGTGGTCAAAGTCGCAACTGCGGCAGGCAACCAAGTGGGCGAAACAGTGATCTTCCAGATCACGGCCAAGAACACAGGCAGCCAAGATCTGACCTCGCTTGCAGTTAGCGATGTGATGACGCGCGCCGATGGTACTGTGCTGGCGGGAACTGTTGTGCCTGTCAGCGTGCCTGCCACGCTGTCTCCTGGGCAAAGCGCAACGTGGAGCTTGACGCATATTCTGACTCAGCTTGATATCGATGCAGGCGGGCTCGTGAACTCGGCGAGCGTCTCCGCGCGCGCGCCGGATGACAGCTTGGTGAGTGATCTCTCGGCAGATGATAATCCCAACGATGGCAACACCGAAGACGATCCGACGGTCGTGGATATTGCCTCGAGCAGTGGCCTTGAAGTGATCAAGACGCTGACCAGCGTGGGCACACAAGTGGGTGAAACGGCTGAGTTTGAAATCACCGTGCGTAACCTTGGCAATGTGACCATCTCGGGCATTACGCTGCTTGATAACGTCAGCTCGCTGGGAGGCCTGAACACACGCACGATCCCAACCAGTTTTGTGAGCGCTGATGGCACGCCAGCCTCGATCGAAGGGCAGCTCGCCTCTGGTGAAACAGCAAGCTACACCGCGACCGCGACGCTGACGCTGGATGATATCAACGCCGCCGGCGTGCAAAATACAGTGACTGCCACTGGACAAACACCAGCGGGCGTGTCGGTCAGCGATGTCTCTGATGATGATGGCGGGTTAAACGAATCCGATCCGACGCTTGCGCCGATTGCTGGCACACCGTCGTTGGCCGTCACCAAAACCGCATCCTTGCCAGAGCCGCTCTTCCCGTTTGTCTACAGCACGACCTTTACCATCAGCGTGACAAACACAGGCAATGCGACCCAAACCGGCATTCAGGTGATCGACAATCTCACCGCCTTTGCAGGCGATTCCGAGTTGTTGCTCGAAGATTACCCGATTGAGCCAGTGCTCACGGGCTTTAAGAACGCCAGCGTCAATCCTGACTATAATGGCACCAGCACGCTTGAAACACTGAGCGGCAATCCAACGCTGGATCCGGGTGAAACGGGGCAGGTTATCTTTGATGTGGTGTATTTCACCTTTGATGCGCAGCCGGGCAAAAACACCGCGATTACCAGCTCGGCCGAAGCTCCGACGCCTGTCAGCGCCACGACCGAGATTGAACCCACGGACATGGATAGCGATGGTGTGCCTGACTACCTTGAGAGCACAACTGCGGACCGCGATGGCGATGGTATCCCCGATTCAGAGGATTACGATCCGACGGGTTATTTCTATTGCGAGGAAGACGGGCGCATCCTTTCAGGTGGTCAGATTTCCGTATCTGGCAATGGATTTACCCAGATTGGCGTGGGCCGAAATGGTCCGATTGTCATTGTGCAAGACGGCTCTACCGGGTTCTTTCAGTTCTTCGCGACGCGCCCGGGCACTTATACGCTTGCGCTGACTTATCCACCGCGCGGCTCTCGCTCAACGAGCCGTCTGTCGCTTGGCTCTTTGGATGCAACGACCTTGCTGCCTGCGAACCCGGCATCGCTTGGCTCGAACGAGTTCCGCAGCACTGGCGTACTGGCTGACTTCAGCGCAGCGGCGAACCCCTTCTACACCACATTTGTGGTCGAAGCGGGCGATCCTTTTGTTCTGAACAACAACATTCCGCTGCAATCCTGCCTAACCGCGAATGAAGTCGTGGCCAGCAAAACAGCGGATCGTGCAACGGCGGTTTATGGCGAAACGATCAACTACACATTGACCTTCCGCAATGATGGATTGCTCACCTACACCGATGCCACTGTCGTAGATATGTTGCCCAAGGGTCTGTTCTACACACCCGGCAGCGCACAGGTGAACGGCGTGGCGCAGGACCCTGTGGTGAACGGTCAAAACCTGTCATGGCGCACCACGCTTGGGCCTTCGGCGACGACGACTGTCACCTTCGCGGCGCGTGTCGGATCAAGAGGCTTCTTTGGCAATCTGACCAACCAGACATGGCTGGAGCATGTGACGGGCAGGGTGGTGTCCAATGTTGCCACAGCCGATGTCAGAATCACGCCTGAACATGTGTTTGATTGCTCTGATGTGATTGGCAAGGTCTTTAATGATCGCAACCAGAATGGCTATCAGGACGGACCAAACGGCCTGCCCACCGCCATCCTGCCTGATGTGTATCAGGGCGGCAAAGGGGCGATAGCCCCAGCGCAGGAACCCGCCAACACCACAGAGCCGGGCATTGCTGGTGCGAAAGTTGTCACCCCTGACGGAACAATCATCACCACCGACGAGTTTGGCCGATTCAGCGTGCCCTGCGCGGCGCTGCCAAGCACGATTGGCTCGAACTTTATGCTCAAGCTTGACACGCGCAGCTTGCCTACGGGCTTCCGCGTCACGACAGAAAACCCACGGGTTGTTCGCGTCACGCCGGGTAAAATGGCCAAACTGAACTTTGGCGCTGCGCTTTCACGGGTTGTGGATATCGACCTGACCTCTGCGGCCTTCACGCCGGGCAAAGCCGCGCCACGCACTGCGCTGGATCGAGCGATCGATGGGTTGATCGGGCAGATGCAAAGCACGCCTTCGCATTTGCGCCTGACCTACGTGCTTGCAAACGGCGAAAGCCCCGCGCTGGGACGCAGCCGTCTGCGCGCGATGGAGCGGGCAATCAAACAAAAATGGCGCGGACGCGGCACCTATAAACTGGTCATCGAAAAGACCGTCTTGCGAGCGCGCTAAGGAGTAATCGGTATGCTTAAGTTTACATCAGTCTCCCTGCTTGCCTCTGTTTCAGCGCTTGTGCTGGGGATGCATGCCGCACATGCGCAAAACAGCGTCACCTTGCCTGCGGGCGAAAACACAGAGCCGGACAGCAGCGACGTGGGCGGTGCTAGCGAGGGGTTCTTGATCTCTATCGACGGCACGCCTGTGCAGGGCAATCGCCGGATCTCTGATCTGGTGCGCCGCCAAGACATCGCGTTGGAAAAGGCAGATGTGCGCGTGCAATTTGACGGGCTGGATGTGCGTCCGCGCCTGACGGCGGTTTTGCTTGACGGGGTGCCTGCCAGTGGCGGCACTGCGCGCGTCGAAAGCCAAATGAACTACCCCGCATATGTGCAGCGCGGCGAGTTTCGTCTGATTGATCTCAGCAAAGGCGGGCGCACGGTGTCTGTCACCCCTGTGACGCCAAATGGCACGGCGGATATCGCTGTTCCAAGCGAGGGTAAGTTTGCGCTGGTTCACCGCGTTTATGATCAACGCGGACGCTTTGATGAAACGAACCCCATTTCGCTGGCGAGCAATACTGCGGTGCGGGGCGCTGCTTTCGCAGTTTTCGACGCGCCTGAAGAGGGGATTGACACCGCTGCACGGCGCCGCATTCCGGTGCATGGCGGCGCTGTGACGGTGAGTGGCTCTAACGTGCGCCAAGGCGGCATTGTGCAAACGCTGGGCGAGACCGTGCGCCCCGATCCATCGGGGCAATTTGTCATCCAACGCATCCTGCCAGCCGGGGATCGCCCCGTCGCGGTGCAAGTCAGCGGGGCAGGGCATAACACCTTTGTCGAGCGTGATATCTCTATCCCGCGCAGCGATTGGTTCGCCACGGGTATTGTTGATCTGACCTATGGGCGCACGATCAAAAGCGCGACGCAAGTGACCGGTGATTTTGGCCGCGCACGCATCGCTGGCTACGCCAAAGGGCGCACGCAAAGCGGTTGGACGCTGACAGGCTCTATCGATACGGGCGAGACGGATATTGCGGACGTCTTTAAGGACCTTGATAAGAAAGACCCAAAGAACGTGCTGCTGCGCATGGCGCGCGAAGAGTCTTATCTCACCTACGGCGATGACAGCACCATCGAGGATGGTGCGCCCACAGATGGCAAGATCTATCTGAAGGCGGAAAAGAACGGCAATCATCTGCTTTGGGGCAACTACAATTCCACTGTCGCCGGAGGCTATTATCTGCGCAACGAGCGCAAGCTTTATGGCTTTCAGGGGGTCTACCGCACCGGCGCGCAAACCACGCGCGGCCAATCGCGCGCGGCGCTGGAAGTCTATGCCGCAAGCCCTGACAATCTACCGGGGCGCGAGAGTTTTCTGGGCACCGGTGGCTCGCTCTATTTCCTTCAGCGCCAAGACATTCGCGTTGGCTCGGAAACGCTGACGGTTGAGCTGCGCGACAAGCGCTCGGGCCGCATTGTTGGCACGCAAACCCTTGCGCCCGGCAAGGACTACACCGTCAATTATGTGCAAGGCTCGATCACGCTTTCTGCGCCTCTCAGCGGTGCCTCAGGTACGGGTCAGCTGATCACCGATGCGGCGGGCGATTACGATGTGAACCTTGTGGCGAACTACGAATACACCCCTGCGGCGACCAACGTCGATGGTCTGAGCTATGGGGGCCGTGCAGAGGCATGGCTAAGCAACAATGTGCGCCTTGGCTACACGGGCATCGTCGAGCAAACCGACATCGCCGATCAAACCGCGCAATCTATCGATCTGCGCTTTGAGCATAGCGAGAGCACCTTCCTTGACGTGGAATATGCGCAAACCACAGGTCCGGGCTTTGGCACCTCGACCTCTGCGGATGGTGGTCTGATCATTACCAGCCAAGCCACGGCTGGCACCAACGCTGGCACAGGCGAGGGTTGGTCAGCCCGCGCGCAGCTGGATTTCGGTGATCTGGGCGCTGTTTATCCCGGCAAGCTGAGCGCCTATTATGAACACCGCTCAGCGGGGTTCTCGACCCTTGATTACCAAGCGCGCGTCCCCGAAGAGCTGTGGGGCATCGCCATTGATGGCGCACTGAGCGAAGCGCTTGATTACCGACTGTACTACGATCAAATCGAAACTGGCGCAGGCAAACAGATCAAAGAAGGCGGCGTTGAGCTGGGGTACAAGATCAACGAGCGCGTGAAACTCTCGCTTGGGGCGGAATACCTTGATCAAACAAATCCGCTTGCCGCTGCCAATCAAAACGGCACCCGCACCGATGTTGCTGCGCGCGTGGATATCACGCAAAGCGAAACACTTGGCTGGTATGTCTTTGGTCAAGCGACAGTCGCCAACTCTGGCGGGTTGATCAAGAATGATCGCTATGGCGCGGGTCTCAAATACCGTTTCGCGGAAAACTGGACTGTCGATGCAGAGCTTTCGAGCGGTACCCGCGGGGCAGGGGGCAACCTGATGCTGAGCTATGGGAATGGAGAGTACGACACCGCCTATATCGGCTATCGCCTTGACCCGGGCCGCGAGTTTGGCGGCGTCGCTTTGAACGGCACGGACCAAGGACAATATGTTGTCGGCGGCAAACGTCGCCTAAGCGATGATGTCGATATTTATGGCGAAAACACCTATGATCTCTTTGGTCGTCACAAATCGCTCACCAGCGCTTACGGCGTGGATTATCGCGCCACCTCCGAGTTGACTTTCTCTAGTGCGATTGAGCTTGGTCAGATCCGCGACACCGCTGGTGATTTTGATCGCCGTGGCCTGTCGCTTGGCGCGCGCTACGCTTCTGAAGGTGGACTGAACGCCAAGGCGCGGCTTGAGTATCGCCAAGATCGCGGCACTCTTACAGGTACACGGCGCGATTCCGATCTATGGCTCTTCACCTCTGATGTGAACTACAAAATCAACGATGCGAACCGCGTTCTGGCGAAATTCGAATATGCCGATACCAACACCAATGGCTCGAATATTCTGAGCGGCGATTACATGGATGGCCAGCTTGGTTATGCCCTGCGCCCAACGGACAATGACCGCGTGAACCTGTTGTTCAAGTACCGCTACCTCTACGACATGGTCGGTCAAGAGGTGAATGGCACCACGCTCGGTGGCCCGCGTCAGGAAAGCCACGTTGTGTCCTTGGATGTGGATTACGATTTGAACCAGCAATGGACGCTTGGCGGCAAGCTTGGCTATCGCGCCAGCCGTAGCTCGCCCAATGACACAGCACCGCTCGCGCAGAATGATGCGTTCCTAGGCGTGCTGAACGCGCGTTATCACTTCACCCATAAGTGGGATGTTTTGCTAGAGGGTCGCTACCTTGAAGCCCATCAAGCAGGCCTGTCCGAAGTCGGCGTGCTGGCCGCCGGATATCGTCATGTGAACAACAACGTAAAAATCGGCATCGGCTATAACTTTGGCACGTTTTCGGATGATTTGACCGATTTGACGCAGGATGACGAGGGCATCTTCATCAATCTGATCGCGAAGTTTTAGAGGGTGCAGCATTCGCGATTTTTCGCCGGACCTGTGCTACTTTCAAACATGGATAAACAGCCGAGCCGTTTAAAGCGTCGGCGCTTTTCTTATCGCGCCCGTACATATCGCTTAGAATGCGCCGTTTCGTCGGCGTAAGTCCCTGCAACGCCATGGGGCCAAGCAAAAGAGATTCTGCCAAACACCCGTTCGCATAGAGAACTTCGTGGTTGTCTAATGCGATATGCATCCATGTGACCTTTGCCTTTTCACTCATATATCTAATCCCGCGTAGCGACGTCAGCGCCTTTGCAGGAGCGAGCGCTTCGCTTTCGAAACAGTCTTCAAGTTGCCCGCGCGCGCCGACGAAAATCCGATGCTGCGAGGAGACAATAAGATCACGCGCAGGCAAGCCGACCCCAAGCGCTCCGGTTTTGATCAGGACAGGTTTTTCCTCGATGTCCATGTCTTCAAGAGGGTGATCGCCACTATAGATCCACCGGATCGGCTTTGGTCCATGATCAAGCGTTTCGACCAGATCGCCCACTTTAAGGCTCTCAATCGCGCGCGCGCCACTGGGGCAATCAATCATCGTGCCCGGCGCGAAACACACAACAACAGTGGAAGAGCTGGTGCCGTGGGTGATGCTCATAAAGTTATCCGCGACAATCCCCGTAACCGTCACGCTCATGACCTTTAAGCCGTTGGGAAATTTCAAGAAAACATCACCATTCTCAGTTTGATATCCACTTACCGTTGTTGATTGTGAGTTTGCGTTTTCGTCCAAATAGGTGACAGAATATCGCGCTGCGTTGTCGAGCCCGCTCGTCACCGAGCCGCCGCCAATATCGTATGTGAATGTATCTGGTGTTTGGCCGTTGTCGTTTTCTTCAACTTGCCCATCGCCAAAGACGTCATCTTGAATCACCGTAACGACGGACATCTCAGTGTTGTCGAACGTTTGATAGATGGCGCTTGGGTTTTCATTGAAGAAGTTCGCTTCATTTGGATCGAGATCGGCAAAGTTACCGATGTATATGAATGTTGACGAAGCCGTTGGCATCCATTGCGCTCTCTTTCACAGCGCGGTGCGGATGATGACACGTTTGCTGCCACGCGCCCCAGATTGAATTGATTCGCACCAATGCCTGAAGTAGCCGCAGAGGGTTTATAAATCGTAAGAGCCTGATCTTAGGTCAATCTTGGGCACTGAAATTGCTTTTAGTGTAGCCGAGTTTGAACCAGTTGTGTCCGTGTAGACTTTACATGCAGACGCAATGCGTAACACAGTGATAACAGGTTCTAAGACTGTGTCCTCTGGTACTGATTACCGACCAAAATCGATAACTCGAGATTCAGGCATTTAACGGTTTGGTGCTAACAATGAAGTCGCAGAAAATTACTCTGTACCACATCACAGCAGCATGGATGCTTTTGACTGTGTTGATTGGAATTTACTTCTTGTTTAGCGGGATGAAACCAAGTGCTGATGTAGCCTCACAGCATGATAATGACATTCATCAGGTTTCGGTCGCAGAGATAAAACCAGGAGACGTCAGACAGATTGCGCTTAATCAGCGTCCAATCATCATTTGGCGTCGAAGCAATGAAGAAATTGCGCAAGCGATGGCTTTGCTTGATCCGAAAGTTACACCAGAGACTTGGCTCACGATGCTACATGACGGGCGATTGGCGCAAGAACTGGAAGCGGATGAGTTTGCTCGATTAGAATGGTTTGTCGTAAGCGCGATTAATACAGGTGGCATGGGCTGTCTCGTGCTCGCCAAAGCTGGCGATTACAAAGGCTTTTTCGATCCCTGCCAAAGCGCACATTTCGATTTGTGGGGTCGTCTACAATAAGGCCCAACAGCTCAAAACCTCACAGTCGCTCCTATGAGGCTGGCCGAGGACGATCAATCCTTATTGATCGACCTCAGTGACGTTCCGAAAATCCAATAAGCGCGCTACTTTAAGCAGCCTGCAAGCGCGGTTGCCATGTTGCGGATCAGGTTCGGATAGAGCGCAGCGCCGAGCGTAAGGTCAGAGCCATGCGGATCGATAACGCCCGTTTGCGCGCTGGATCCATCTAGCACTGTCGCCACAAGACCCGCATTGAATTGCGGCTCGGAGAGAACGCAATCAACCCCTTCATCCGCAATGCGCGCCTGAATTTCAGCGATCCGCGCAGGGCTGGGATCAGAGGCATCGCCGATGGAAATCGCACCAGACGCGGGAAAGTCGAAATCATTCTCGAAATACTGGTAAGCATCATGAAACACGATGAACTGCTGCCCGCGAACAGGCTCTAACGTTGCATTGATCTCGCCCATCATGGCGTCAATCTCTGCACGCCCCGCAGCGGCGTTGGCGAAATAGGTGCCTGCGTTTTCAGGATCAACCGCAGAGAGCTGGCCTGCGATTACATTGAGCCATGTCATAGCATTTTTGGGCGAGAGCCACGCGTGTGGATCATGCGCACCGTGATCATGCCCTTCGTGCCCGGCATGCTCTTCGTGCTCATCATGATCCTCGTCAGCATGTTCGTCCTTATGCTCATCATGGTCATCATCTTTGTGATCGTCGTGGTCCTTTTCAGCGTGATCATCCTCGTGATCGTCATGATCATCGTGACCCTCTTCATGATCGTCATGGCCTTCTTCGTGGTCATCATGGTCATCATGATCATGCGCCTCAAACAAAGCGCCCTCGCGGAACTCAAGCTCGATCGTACCATCTGATTCGAGCAACGATGTGACCCCAGCATCCCCCGCCAATGTTTCAATCGTATCGCTCAGCCAAGGCGTCAGATCAGCGCCTACCCAAAACACCAAATCGGCATTTTGCAAAGCCGCTGCCTCTGAGGGGCGCAACCTATATTCATGCGGGCTCGCGCCGGATTGCACAACCAAATCAGGGGTGCCAAGCCCCTCCATCACACGCGCCACCAAGGAATGCACCGGAGCGATATCAACAGCAACTCGCGGCGCGTCAGCATAAGCGGCTGTGCCCATCAAAGCCGCCGTGAAAGAGAGGGTCATGCGCGTTCTGGACATCGGAGTCTCCGTGTGATTGTATAACATTACATGTCCGATAGACGAAATGTAATAACATGACAAGTGAGCCAAGCAAAAAGACTGCACAAGGCGGCCCCGTTGGGTTCGCGTTGCATGATCATGCGGCCTGCGTCAAGGACACGCTCAGCGCTGCAGAGGCGCGCTGCCTCGCGGATGGGCTTCGTTTTACCCCTGTGCGGCGCAAAGTGCTTGAAATCTTGTTACAAGAGCACCGTGCGCTTGGGGCCTATGCGATCTTGGATCGCCTGCGCGAGGGAGGTTTTGGCTCGCAGCCGCCTGTGGCGTATCGCGCGCTGGATTTTCTGGTGGCCAACGGCCTTGCGCATAAGATCGAGCGTTTGAATGCCTTTATTGCCTGCGCCCATCCCAGCCACACCCATACCCCCGCATTTATGATTTGTCGTATGTGTGATGCTGTCGCTGAAACAAGATCAACCCCTGCGCGCGGCGCTTTGGGCGATGCAGCGCGCGCCAGCGGTTTTCGCATCGAGCGCACTGTCGTAGAGGCCGAAGGCGTCTGCCCCCTGTGCATAGAGAAGGCCGACGCATGAGCCTTGTTACACTCGAAAATCTGAGCGTGCGTTACGGCGCGCGCAAAGTTCTCTCGCATGTCTCGCTGCGTGTTGATGCGGGCGAGATCGTCACAATTGTTGGCCCGAACGGATCTGGCAAAACCAGTCTGCTGCGCGCGATCATTGGCGCTGTCAAACCAGCCAAGGGGCGCGTTGTTCATGGCCCTCAGGTCAAGATCGGCTATGTGCCGCAAAAGCTGCATATCGATGAAACGCTCCCCATCACTGTGGCGCGTTTCTTGAAGTTGCCGGGCGGTGTGACGCCGCCGGAGATCACTCAAGCGCTAACGCAGGCGGGCGTTCCTGATCTGGCAAATGCGCAGCTT
Organism: uncultured Planktotalea sp.; assembly: GCA_964421835.1. GTDB lineage: Bacteria > Pseudomonadota > Alphaproteobacteria > Rhodobacterales > Rhodobacteraceae > Planktotalea. Next base: position 4,498 of record CAYQZI010000032.1, on the reverse strand, counting down.
TCGCAGCTTTCGGGTGGGCAATTCCAACGCGTGTTGCTGGCGCGCGCGCTGATTGGCAAACCTGACTTACTGCTGCTCGATGAGGCCACGCAAGGCCTTGATCAACGTGGATCTGCGTCGTTCTATCAACAGATTGAAAGCGTGCGCCGCGACACAGGCTGCGCCGTTTTGATGATCAGCCACGAATTGCATGTTGTGATGAGCGCCTCTGATCGGGTGATTTGCCTGAATGGTCATGTGTGTTGCGAAGGCACGCCGGATGTAGTTGCCTCTGCCCCCGAGTACAGAGCGCTGTTCGGCACAGGCACAGGCGGCGCATTGGCGCTCTATCGCCACGAGCATGATCACCACCACGATCACGCGCACACCGCCCCCTCTGAAGCAGCAGAATGAGACCGCAGAATAATGCTTGATGATTTTATGACGCGCGCCGCTTTGGCGGGGATTGGCGTGGCCTTTGCTGCGGCGCCTTTGGGATGTTTCGTGGTGTGGCGGCGCATGGCCTATTTCGGCGATGCCACGGCACATGCGGCAATCCTTGGCGTGGCGCTTTCGCTTGCCTTTTCCATGTCGATCTTCATTGGCACCATGGTCGTTGCGCTTTTGATGGCGCTGACGGTGAGCCTGTTGTCGGGGCGCGGCTATGCGATGGACACGCTGCTCGGCGTGCTGGCGCATTCCGCGCTGGCGTTCGGGCTTGTTGCCGTGTCCTTTCTCTCTGGTGTGCGCATTGATCTGATGGCTTATCTGTTTGGTGACATCCTTGCGGTGTCGCGCGGTGATCTGTTGGTGATCTGGGGTGGCACGGCTTTGGTCGTGGGCTTGATCGCGCTGCGTTGGTCAGCTTTGCTGACCGCCACATTGAACGAAGATCTCGCCCATGCCAGCGGCATCAACCCCAAGCGCGAAGAGCTGGTTTTGACCTTGGCGCTGGCAATCACCGTCGCCGTCGCAATTAAAGTGGTTGGCGTTTTGCTGATTGCCGCTTTGCTGATCATCCCAGCCGCCGCCGCACGCCCGATGTCGCGCACGCCCGAAGGCATGGCGGTTGCAGCAGGGCTTATTGGAATGCTCTCTGCCATCGTCGGTCTGCGCGCTGCCTATGTGTTTGACACGCCCGCAGGTCCTTCGATTGTGTGCGTCGCGGCGCTGACGTTTCTGGCCAGCAGCGTTTTGAAAGGGCTCAGAGCGCCTTAGCCTGCCTCGATCACCTTGCGCGCCACACGGAAACATTCCAGCGCTTGCGGCACGCCGCAATAGATGCCGATGACATGAATGATCGCGCGAATCTCGTCATGGCTCACGCCATTATTGATCGCGCCTTTGCAATGGGTTTCCCACTCGCTCATCTTGCCCAAAGCTCCGATCATAGACAGGTTCATCATCGAGCGCGTTTTCGCATCGATCACATCATCGCCCCAGCCAAAGCCCCAGCACCACGCTGTCATCGCCTCTTGAAAAGGGCGCGTGAAATCGTCAGCGGCGGCAAGGTTTTTCTCCACATATTCCGCACCAAGCGTGGCTTTGCGTTGCTCTAATCCCTTAAGGAAAAGATCCTCGTCGAATGTGCTCATTCTCTTAACCTTTCAATTTAATCACTTTGTCGCCTGCGCGCTTAAGCAAGCTTAATCGCGACGTTTTTCGTCTGCACGTAGTTCCACAGCGCCTCGCGGCCCTTTTCGCGGCCATAGCCGGATTTACCGTAGCCGCCAAAGGGGGTTTCGACACCGCCAGCATACCACTCGTTCACGAAAACCTGCCCTGCGCGCAGCTCGCGTGCGGCGGTAGTCGCGCGGTCCAGATTGC
>CAYQZI010000032.1:0-2592 GCA_964421835.1 uncultured Planktotalea sp. | reverse complement strand
AAAACCTGCCCTGCGCGCAGCTCGCGTGCGGCGGTAGTCGCGCGGTCCAGATTGCGGGTGAACACACCGCCAACAAGCCCGTAGGGCGTGCCATTGGCGATGTTCAGCGCTTCATCGTCGCTCGAGAATTTGAGCACGGACAAGACAGGGCCAAACACTTCGTTTTGCGCTATGTCCATATCAGGCGTTACATCACTTAGGATCGTCGGTTCAAGGAAAGCACCGGGTCTGTTTAAAGCATGTCCGCCTGTTGCAACCTGCGCCCCTTGCGCTTGCGCCTGAGTGATCATGCCAAGCGCGCGGTCGCGCTGCGCCTGCGACACCATTGCGCCCATGGTTGTGCCAAATTCAGGCTGTTCAATCCCCGGTTTCACCTCCAGCGATTGCGCAACGCCGATCATACGCTCGACCAGTGCATCGTGGATACTGTCATGCGCAATCACACGGCTCATCGCCGAGCAAACCTGACCGGCGTTAAAATAAATCCCCCAACGCACATCATTCTCAAACGCGTCAAGATCCGCATCATCATGTACAATCGCGGCAGATTTGCCGCCAAGCTCCAGCACGCAGGGCACCACATTTTGCGCCGCGGCGCTGGCGATGGCGATGCCGGTTGGCACCGATCCGGTAAACACGATCTGGTTCACATCGGGATGCGCAGACAGGGCTGCGCCTGCCTCTGCGCCAAGCCCGCAAAGGATGTTCACAGCGCCATTTGGGAGACCCACAGCTTCAGCGGCATGGGCGAACCAAGCGTTGCTGAGCGGGGTGAGTTCCGGCGTTTTGATCACACAGGTGTTGCCCGTTGCCAGCGCCGCAGAGAGCGAGCGCGCTGTCATTTCAATCGGGTAATTCCAAGGGATGATCTGCGCCGAGACTCCGAAAGGCTCGTAAGTGGTGAAGTCGAAATAGCCTTTGCCAAGGGGAATAGAGCGCCCTTCGACCGTTTCCGCCTGATTGCCGTAGTACTCGAAATAGCGCGCGGCGCCTTCGATCTCGATCTGCGATTCCCAAAGCGGCTTGCCTTGTTCCAAGGTCAGAACCTTCGCGATCTCGTCTATATGGTCGAGCAGATAGCGCCCCATCGCCTGCACCATGCGGCCCCGCTCCACGGGGCGCAGATCCGCCAAAGCGCCGGAGTGATGTACGCGGCGTGCAGCTTGCACAGCGCGGTCCACATCGGCCGCATCGGCAAGCGCATGCTCTGCCAGCTTTTCGCCCGTGCCGGGGTTGAACACATCTATGCGCCCCGCGCCGCCATCGACCCAAGCGCCGTCAATGTAGTTCTGCCAATAGTCTTTCATGAGAGTTTGATCCGGTGCTGAAAAAGGTGATCGTAATGGGGCTTCATCCGTCGATGAACACGCCGCACGCGTTCGGGCGCATCCGCGACTTCGATATAGCGACGTGTTTGCGGCTTTAACCCTGTAGAGGCGCGCAGGTTCGCGTGAAAACTTCCGCCATCCCACCAGCTATACGCGCCCGTATCTGCACCGGGCTCCCAGCTAAGCGCCTCGGGGATGAAGGGGATATCAACAGCCTCGCAGAAGGCTTTAACCATCGCTTCAGGATTCTCCAGCAGGTCATCGCTATCCACAACTGGCGGCGGCGCACCGTTCAAGGCGGTGAGCAAATCAAATAGCGCGCGCTGCTCTGGGAAGCCGACTTCCAGCTCGTCAAAATCGGGCCATTTGTCATACATCGATGAAATCGTTTTGGCCGGATCGCGGATCAGAAATGCGTGGGTGAAATTGGACAGAAACTCAGGTGTCCACATGTGATTGATGTAGTGCGGGAAGTCTTTCAGGAACACAGAGCCCCGCTTTGCGCGCGCTTGAATATCCTCCCAAACACTCTCGATGCTCAGGCCCTTGGTGGTCTTTTCGCCGTCTTTGAAACGCGGCCAAAACGGGTCTTCGCCTTGATACCACGCCTCGCCAAACGGTTCATGCAAACAATCGAGATCGCCGCGCTGGCGCATCATCCATTCAAACGCAGTAGAGGTGGAACGGGGCACAGCCCAAAGAGCAACAATCTTGTTCATCTAAGGCTCTCCAACAGCTGACATTGCGGGGTTGTCGGCGCGATCCCGAGGTCCTTCATGATCCGCCAATAAAGCGCGATATCATGGCCGATGATAGGCGTGCCAAGCTTCGCTTCCATATTGCGGGCCAGATGCAAGGGGCGCTGCGGCAAGCCATCAGGACCAGAGCGAAAATTGCACATGCCGTTGATCAGATAAGCGTCAGCATTCGGTGCTTTGTCAGCGACAAAGGAAAAGCTACGCTCGAACAGATCACCGTCAAAGATCCAGCGCTTTGCATTTACCGCCTCTTGCGTCGGGAACCAGCCTTGGTCGACAAAATTGCCGGCCCACAGCACATCAAACCCCGCGTCGCGCAAAAAGCCTGAGGTGCCTTGCCACCAGTCGGGCCAATGATACGCGCCGTTCAGCGCCACCTTTTCGACGCCTTGATCGCGCAAGGCTTCGATCATCGCGTAGCCTGCCATGTGAAAACGCGTCTCATACTTGTCCGACAGATCAGCGCAATGTTGGCGGATACCCTCAACACCAAGGCCACTGGCATG
>CAYQZI010000031.1:0-22283 GCA_964421835.1 uncultured Planktotalea sp. | reverse complement strand
GCCTTGTGTATAAGATTTTGGATACCGAAGAGACGTTTGAGGTCCTCGAAGACCTTAACGCAGAGCACCTGCAGCGCTAAGCGACCCGTTTCACTCCCGAAAACCCAAAAAAGGGCCCGCAGTTTGCGAGCCCTTTGTCATGTCTAACGCTGTGTTTAAGCAGCAGCAGCGTTTTCGCCAAAGCGTCCATAGAAGCTTTGGTTCTTCGCCGCCATTTCACGCAGCAGATCTGGGCACTTGAAACGCTGACCATACATTTCTTCCAACTGATCACAGCGTTCCGCCGCATAGGCGGAGCCGAGCATATCAAGCCAGCTGAGCGGGCCACCGGACCAAGGCGCAAAGCCCCAGCCAAGGATCGCACCTACATCGCCTTCGCGAATGTCCATCAACACGCCTTCTTCCAGCGCGCGCACAGCTTCTAGGCACTGAGAGAACATCAAACGGTGCTGCACATCGATCAGATCAGGCTGCTGGTCAGACACAGGGAACTTGTCGCGCAGGCCACCCCAGATTCCAACGCGCTTGCCTTTGTCGTCATACTCGTAGTAGCCCGCGTTGGACTTGCGCCCCAAACGGCCCTGATCAAAGAGATAGAACAGAACATCATCTGCCGCACCGGCGTCATAGGCATTGCCAAGCGCCGCTTTCGTGGCTTTTGCAATCTTAACACCAAGGTCAATCGAGGTTTCGTCATTGAGCTGCAAAGGCCCAACAGGGAAGCCCAACATGCGCGCAGCATTGTCGACCAGCGCAGGCTCGACACCCTCGCCAACCATGCGCACGCCCTCATTGACGTATGGAATGATGCAGCGGTTCGCGTAGAAGAACCGCGCGTCGTTCACCACGATGGGTGTCTTGCGGATTTGGCGCACATAATCGAGCGCTTTGGCTACTGCGCGATCACCGGTTTTCGCGCCTTTGATGATCTCCACCAGCAACATTTTCTCGACGGGAGAGAAGAAATGAATGCCGATGAACTGCTCGGGACGCGAGGAGGCTTTCGCCAAATCGCTGATCGGCAGGGTCGAAGTGTTGGAGGCAAAGATGCACTCCTCTGGGATCACCGCTTCGACTTTCGCGGTGATATCCGCTTTGACCGCTGGGTCCTCAAACACCGCCTCGATGATCAAGTCGCAGCCTTTCAACGCGTCCAAATCCGTCGTTGCGGTGATCTTAGACAGCAGCGCTACTTTCTTCTCTTCGGTCGCCTTTTTGCGCTTGATGCCTTTGTCCATGTAGCTTGCGGAATAGGCCTTGCCTTTGTCTGCGCTCTCTTGGGATTGGTCGATTAACACGACCTCCATCCCTGCCTGCGCGGAGACAAGTGCAATACCTGCGCCCATCATACCTGCGCCAAGTACGCCGATTTTTTTAACGCGCTGATCTGGCACGTCGCTTGGGCGCACAGCCCCCTTTTCCAACGCTTCTTTGTTCAAGAACAAAGAACGGATCATCGCGGAAGAAGAGGGGTTCATCAGGATGTTAGTGAACCAACGCGCCTCGATCTTGAGGGCTGTGTCGAAGGGCACCAACGATCCTTCATAAACCGCGCTGAGCAAAGCTTTAGCTGCGGGAAACGCGCCTTGGGTCTTGCCGTTGACCATCGCGGAAGCCCCGACGAATGTCATGAAACCCGCAGGATGATAGGGCGCGCCACCGGGCATTTTGTAGCCCTTCGCATCCCACGGTTTCACAAGATCCGCGTCCTTCGCGCTCAGGACCCAAGCACGTGCATCTACCATTGGATCGGCGCTGACCTCGTCAATCATGCCAGCTGCTTTCGCTTTGGCAGGGTTCAGCAATTTGCCCTCAAGCAGGAAGGGCGAGGCCGCCATAGCCCCCATCTTGCGCACAAAACGTGTGGTGCCACCTGCGCCAGGGAAAATGCCAACCATGATTTCGGGCAGGCCGATCTTTGCCTTTGGATTGTCCAAACAGAAGGAGCGGTGCGTACAAAGCGGAAGCTCCAAACCAATCCCAACAGCCGTGCCCGGCAGCACAGAAGCAATCGGCTTGCCGCCTTTGTTGGTCTTAGGATCCATGCCCGCGCGCTCGATCTTACGCATCAGCGTGTGGATCTGCATAATGCCCTCAAACAGACCCTTTGCGGCGTCTTCGCCAGCGGCGCCTTTCATGTCTGCCAGCACGTTCAAATCCATGCCGCCCGCAAAACTGTCAGGCTTGCCAGAGGTGATGATGATCCCTTTCACAGCCTCGTCGCCAAGCGCGTCGTCAATATGCGCTTCGAGGTCTTCAAAGCCCTGCTGGTTCATCACGTTCATGGATTTGCCGATGGCATCCCAAGTAATCGTTGCGATGCCGTCGGCATCTTTGATCATTTTAAAGTCGGTCATAGTCTATCTCCTGTTTGGGAGTGAAATACGAATAAGCGCAAGCGCTTAGTGAAGGGCTCCCGTCTTGCGCTGCGCTTCCCCGATTAGGGCGCGCGACAAGGCGGGGATGTCTCTAAAGGCGTAGTTGTTATCGGCAATTTTCCAGAGCCCATTGATCCGAATGGCGTAGCCGTGACTTGTCACCTCATGCCCGATCAGGACCCCTTTGCTTAAGTAACGGCTGACATGGGTCGCTTGCATCGTGTTCGCTCCGGTAAATTCGGCACTAATGCAGCGGCGCACCATTTGATCCACAGAGTTGATCGCAATAAATTGACGCACGCCGTTGAGCACACGTAAAACATCCTCTCGATCGGCCAGAATTTGCGCGCCCTCAAAGGTGGAGATCGTGAGCGGCAGATGAAAGCGCGCAACGAAAGCATCGTCGTCGCCTTTCATAATGCCGCGTTCCGTCACCGCGAGCAAATGCTCGCTGACCTCAACGGCGTTCGCAAAATCTGGATCAACCCTCGCCATGCCTTAAACGCGTTCGATAATTGTCGCGGCGCCCATGCCAGAGGCAATGCAAAGCGTCGCAAGGCCTACACCTTTGCCAGTGCGCTCAAGCTCGTCGAGCAATGTGCCGATGATGATCGCGCCGGTTGCACCCAATGGGTGGCCCATCGCGATCGAGCCGCCGTTCACGTTGACCTTGTCATGATCCACGTTGAACGCCTGCATGAATCGCATAACGACTGAGGCGAAGGCCTCGTTCACCTCGAAAAGGTCAATGTCGGAAATCGACATGCCGGTATCCGCAAGGATCTTTTCGGTCACTGGAACTGGACCTGTTAGCATGATGGTCGGGTCCGTGCCGATCTTCGCCGTCGCGCGAATGCGCGCGCGCGGCTTCAAGCCATGCTTTTCGCCGAATTCTTTGTTGCCAATCAAGACCGCAGCCGCACCATCCACGATGCCCGAAGAGTTGCCCGCGTGGTGAATGTGATTGATCCGCTCAAGATGCGGGTACTTCATCAGCGCGACCTTGTCGAAACCGGGCATAACTTCGCCCATGGCTTGGAATGCTGGATTGAGCGAGCCGAGGCTTTGCATGTCTGTTTGTGGACGCATGTATTCGTCATGATCAAGGATCGGGATGCCGTTTTGGTCGTTGATGCTGATCACGGATTTGCTGAAACGGCCCTCATCCCAAGCAACCTTGGCACGGCGCTGGGATTCAACTGCGAGCGCATCTGCTTCATCACGGGTGAAGCCATATTCGGTGGCGATGATGTCGGCAGAAATACCTTGCGGTACAAAATACTGCTCCATCGCAATGCTAGGATCGACGGCGATTGCGGCACCGTCGCTGCCCATGGCTACGCGGCCCATCATCTCAACACCGCCCGCGATATAAGCATCGCCTGCGCCGCCTTTGACTTGGTTCGCAGCGAGGTTTACAGCTTCCATACCAGAGGCGCAGAAACGGTTGATCGCAAGGCCAGGGATGCGTTCATCAAGATCGGACGCCAGCACAGCAGAACGCGCAAGACATCCGCCTTGCTCCATCACTTGCGTGACGTTGCCCCAGATCACATCCTCAACGGCGTGACCCTCAAGGTTGTTGCGTTCCTTTACAGCATTGAGCGCTTGCGCAGAAAGGCGCAAAGATGTCACCTCATGCAAAGCGCCGTCTTTGCGGCCCTTGCCACGCGGCGTGCGCAGCGCATCATAGATATAAGCTTCGGTCATATTTAAGTCTCCTTAAGCGCGATCAGCAGGGCTGCCGGGCATCAAATCATAGGGGTGTTTCCAGCCTGGCGTCTGCTCGATCCGCGTGAGCCAAGCGTCAATATGGGGCCAGTCTGCACGCTCAAATCCGAACGGTTCTGGGTAGAATAAATAGCCACAGCAAGAAATGTCGGCGACGGTTATCTCATTGCCAACGATCCAGTCTTTGTCTGCGAGGTGATCATTGAGAACCGCATAAGCAGCTTTGAGACGGCCTTGGTTAAAGGCGATAACTTCTTTGGGGCGTTTGTCTTCGGGTAGGAAGTTCATCAAGAAACGTGTGGGCCCTGCGACAGAGCTAAGCTTGTGATTGTCCCAGAGCACCCAGCGCAAGACTTCACGGCGCTCTTCTGGTGTTGCACCCGTCAGCTTTTGGCTGAGATGGACGATGTAATCCTGAATGGCGCCGGATTGAGTGATTGTGTAATCGTGCTCTGTATCTGTCAAAGCAGGCACTTCGCCCATCGCATTGACGTTGGTTTTATACGCCTCCGAGCGCGCCTCGCCACCGAAGAAATCGACATACACGGCTTCCCAATCTAGGCCCGCCAGCTCCAAAGTGAGCGCGGCTTTGTAAGCGTTGCCGCTTTCGCCAAAACAATAGAGCTTCAAGGTCATAGGGTCGTCCTTTTCTTCAGTGTGAGAGCTGGGGGGTTCACACCCCCAGACCCCCGTGGAGTTTATAGGCAAGATGAAGGGTCAACCGATCGCTTAATACGGGGAGCGGCTTCATCTTGCCAGTAAACTCCCCCCGGAGGGCCGTACTTAAAATTTGCGAGAGATGAGTTCTTTCATAATCTCATTGGTGCCACCATAGATGCGTTGCACCCGCGCGTCAGTCCACATCTCCGCGACAGCATATTCCTGCATAAAGCCATATCCGCCATGGAGTTGTAGGCATTCATCAAGCACTTCGCCTTGGGTGTCCGTCAGCCAGTATTTCGCCATTGCCGCTTTTTCGACTGTGAGCTCACCTTTCAGGTGCTCTGCGATGCATTCATCCAGGAAAGCGCGCGCAACGGTGGTTTTGGTTTGGCATTCGGCGAGCTTGAAGCGCGTGTTTTGGAATTGCATGATCGGCCCGCCAAAGGCTTCGCGCTCCTTGCAGTAAGCGATTGTACGCTCGACCGCGCCTTCCATTGCGCCAACAGCGCCGCAGCCGATGATCAGGCGTTCTTGCGGAAGTTGTTGCATCATTTGATAGAAGCCTTGGTTCTCGTCGCCGCCAAGAATGTTCTCTGGCGGGATTTCCACATTGTCGAAGAACAGCTCTGAGGTGTCCGCAGCATGCGCGCCAATTTTATCGAGGTTGCGCCCGCGCGCGAACCCCTCGGCACCATCTGTTTCAACGATCACAAGGGATGTCCCTTTGGACCCCTCGGAAGGATCTGTTTTCGCAGCAACCACGATAAGGTTTGCATGTTGACCGTTGGTGATAAAGGTCTTTTGTCCCGAGAGGCGATATGAATTGCCCTCTTTGATTGCTCGGGTTTTGATCGCTTGCACATCGGAACCGCCAGAGGGTTCGGTCATCGCCAAAGCACCGATCAGCTCGCCAGAGATCATCTTGGGCAGCAAGCGTTTCTTTTGTTCTTCGGTGCCGCATTGCAAGATGTAATGCGCGACGATGCCGGAGTGGATGCCATGTCCCCAGCTGGCCAGATTGGCGCGGGAGGCTTCTTTGAGGATGACAGCCTCATGGCCGAAATCACCGCCCAATCCGCCATATTCCTCGGGAATAGAGGGGCAGAGCAAGCCAAGATCGCCCGCCTCTTTCCACGTGTCGATGTCCATCTGGCCTTGCTTGCGCCATTTATCGTATTTCGGTGCCCATTCGGTGTTGATGAAATTCGATGTCATCTCTGCGAGCATTTTATGCTCGTCCGTCATCCATTGGCTCATCGTGATCTCCCCATCACCGTTTGCGCGCGCGCCGCTCTACGCGAACCCGCGCAAGCGACGATACCTGTTCCTGTGTAAGGTGCGTGGTTCCCCACGCACCCACCGTTTAAAAGTTGGCGGCGTCCAAAGCCATAACCGTATCTGCACCGCTCTCAATACGCGTCAGGTGCAACGCGGTTGCTGGCAGTTGACGCGCCATATAATAGCGTCCCGTCGTCAGCTTCGTCTCGTGGAACGTTGCGTCGGGCGTGCTGCTTGCCAGCGCGTCCATCGACGCTTTGCCCATCCGCGCCCACATCAAGCCCAAGCACACGTGTCCAAACATGTGCATAAAGTCGTTCGAACCTGCCAAAGCGTGGTTCGGGTTCTTCATCCCGTTTTGCATGAAATACATGCCCGCTGCTTGCAAATCTTTCGAGGCCGCTTTCAAAGGCTCGATGAACTCAGCGTCATAAGCCTCATCCGCGCCAGAATTTTCTTTGCAGAAAGTCTTCACCAGATCGAAGAACGCCATCACATGCTTGCCGCCATCTTGCGCAAGCTTGCGACCGACGAGGTCCAACGCCTGAACGCCGTTCGCGCCTTCATAGATCATCGCAATCCGCGCATCGCGCGTGAACTGCGACATGCCCCATTCTTCAATGTAGCCGTGACCGCCATAGATCTGCTGCGCTTTGACCGTCATGTCGTAGCCTTGATCGGTCAAGAACCCTTTGATCACCGGCGTCAGCAAGGACACAAGGCCATCAGCGTCTTTGTTTCCAGAGCGATGCGCATCGTCGATCATTGTCGCGCCCCAAAGCAAGAAGGCGCGCGCGCCCTCGGTAAAGCTTTTCTGGTCCATCAAAGAGCGACGAATGTCGGGGTGCACAATCAAAGGATCCGCAGGGCCATCCGGGTTTTCCGTGCCGGTGACTGCGCGGCCTTGCAGGCGGTCATGAGCGTAATCAACAGCGTTTTGATAGGCTACATCCGCTTGCGCGAGACCCTGCATGCCAACGCCAAGGCGCGCTTCGTTCATCATGGTGAACATAGCGCGCATGCCTTTGTGCTCATCGCCAAGCAGGTAGCCTGTCGCCTCGTCGTAATTCATTACACAAGTCGAATTGCCGTGGATGCCCATTTTCTCTTCAATGGAACCAACGGCGACGCCATTGCGCGCCCCAAGTGAGCCATCGTCGTTCACGTTGAACTTCGGTACGATGAACAGCGACACACCTTTGATGCCTTCTGGACCACCCTCGATCTTGGCCAAGACCAAGTGGATGATGTTCTCAGCCATGTCATGCTCACCCGAAGAGATGAAGATTTTCTGACCCGAAATTTTGTAAGACCCATCATCTTGAGGGGCCGCCTTTGTGCGCATCAAACCTAGGTCTGTGCCGCAGTGTGGCTCCGTCAGGTTCATTGTGCCTGTCCACTCGCAAGACACCATGTTGGGGAGGTATTTGTCTTTCTGCTCATCCGTGCCATGCGCCAAAATTGCGGATGCGGCGCCGTGCGTAAGACCCTGATACATTGTAAACGCTTGGTTTGATGCAGAAAACAGCTCGCCCACGGCTGTGCCCATCAGTGCGGGCATGTTCTGACCGCCGTATTGCTCTGGCATATCAAGCCCCGTCCAGCCGCCTTCGCGCACTTGATCGAACGCGGCCTTAAACCCTGTTGGCGTGCGCACAACGCCGTTCTCCAAGGTGCAGCCTTCTTTGTCGCCCACCGCGTTCAAAGGCGTCAGAACGTCGGAGCAAATCTTGCCCGCTTCTTCCAGAACGGCACCTGTAAAGTCTGCCTCAAGCTCATCGTAGCCTGGGATACCTGTTTCAGTGGCATTCAATACATCATGAATGATGAACTGAAGATCTTTGGTTGGGGCTGTGTAACGGGGCATAGGCCACTCCCTAATCGGTTTGAAATGTGGTTTCTGTTCTATTATTCTCGGCCCGCGCGCAGCGGACAGATGTTGCTTTTAGCGGCCAAGTTACTCGGCCGCTTTTCGGGCTTGGTTCATGGATCCAACGATTTTTTCGCCCCATTTGATTTGCTCGCGCAAATCATCGATTGCGCTGTCCAGCTCTTCGCGTTGACCTTCCAGATCGGAAAGGCGGTCATGGGCGATTTCCAGCGTGCGGTTCATCTGCGTGTGCTGCTGATCGCCCACATGATAGAGGTCGAGCAGTTGGCGAATTTCCTCAAGGCTGAAGCCAAAGCGCTTGCCGCGCAAGATCAACTTCAGGCGCGCACGATCCCGTTTGGTGAACAGGCGCTTCTGGCCGTCCCGCTTTGGGAACAGCAATTCTTTTGACTCGTAAAACCGCAGCGTGCGCGGAGTTACATCGAAAGCGTCGCACATTTCACGAATTGTCATTTGTGTCTCAGTCGGTTGCATAATCTTCTCACTCATCCTGGCGTTCATCATGATCACCTGGGCGATGGAATCACCGTTACAATGATTGCCCAGGCTTACGTAGTGGGTACGTTACGTCAATTCAAGGTTTACGTAACTAACTCCAGCGTAATGCAGGGTGCAGGCCGAAAAAGAACGGGGAAGAACCTCAAGAACACGTCAAAATGGGGGGTGGATGCTCTGAAAAAGCTTCTAAAAGCGCTTTGAAGGCGGTTTATTTCGGTTTTTTCACGTTTTTTTGTCGCAGCGCGCGCAGCTCTTTGATGGCTTCTGCAAGCTGTTCCGCCTGATCTTCCAACTCGATCAATTGGCGGTCTGCCATGTCGACAAAAGCCTGCCTCTGGGCGTCAGTGCCTTCATCTTCATAGATTTTTAGCCACTGGCGGATTTCTTCAAGCTTTATGCCAAACTTGCGCCCGCGCAGAATCAGCGTCATCCGCGCGCATTCGCGTGCACTATAGAATCGCGAACGGCCTTCACGCTCAGGCTGGAGCAACTCAATATACTCGTAGTATCGCAAAGTACGTGGCGTCACATCAAAGCGCGCGCACATTTCTTTAAAACTGAGCCTGATTTCGGACATTCTTTATTCTCCTGCCTTAACGTTAGGCGCGTGGCGCGCGAAGGGCAACCACCGGACTTGCCCCTCTGTGCAAATGAAGCTCATAAAGGTGCGAAGCCGCAAGGAGCCGGACATGACAGAGCGCAAAGCGCAATTTGCCAAGCAGTTTATCAATGCGATTCCGCATGCAAAGGCTCTTGGGATGGAGTTGACGCAGATTGGCGACGGCAAAGCAGAGATCACAATGCCGTATGATCCAAAGCTGGTGGGTGATCCGAAGACGGGCGTGATTCATGGCGGCGCGGTGTCGGCGCTGATGGATACATGTTGCGGCGCCGCGGTCATGAGCCATCCAGCGGCTCCAGCAGGGACAGCAACGATTGATCTGCGCATCGATTATATGCGCCCCGCAACCCCCGCTCAGAGCATTCGCACGCAAGCTGACTGCCATCATATTACGCGCTCCGTCGCCTTTGTCCGCGCTGTCGCGCTTGATGAAGACGATGACAATCCCGTCGCGATGGCGACTGGCACATTCACTGTGGAGGGTCGCTAACATGGCGCGCAAAGCACCAGAGCCCGTCCAAGAGGTTAAGAAACGCCGCGACGCTGCATTGCGCGCGCTCGTCGGCGGGGTTCCTTATATACAGTTCCTTGGCATCACCTTTGATCGGCGCGGAGATGAGCTGACGGCACTGCTGCCATTTGACGAAAAGCTGATAGGCAACCCGTTTCTGCCTGCTATTCATGGGGGCGTCACAGCCGCCTTTCTTGAGGTGAGCGCGATTATTGAACTCAGTTGGTCGCTCTTGTGGGAAGATATTGAAAGCGGCGCGATCAGTCTTGAGGATTTGCAAGCGGGCACGCTGCCGCGTTTGCCTAAGACGATCGATTTCACCGTGGATTATATGCGCTCAGGTCTGCCGCGCGATGCTTACGCGCGCGCAAAGGTCACGCGCGCAGGTCGGCGCTATGCCTCTGTTCAGGTGGAAGCGTGGCAGGATAATCATGATCGCCCATTTGCCCATGGTGCGGCGCATTTCTTAATGCCGAGACGTGAATCCGCGTGAGCGAAGCACCCCCTCTCACTCATAAGCGCGTCCTGACTGTCGCGCTGCCTGTGGTCCTCTCAAACGCGACGGTGCCGATCCTTGGCGCTGTCGATACCGGCGTGGTCGGGCAAATGGGGCAAGCCGCGCCCATTGGAGCCGTCGGGATTGGCGCAATCGCGCTCACGGCGATCTATTGGATCTTCGGTTTTTTGCGCATGGGCACTGCAGGCTTTACCGCGCAGGCCCATGGGGCAGGGCGCATGGGCGAGGTGTCTGCCCTTCTGTCGCGCGCAATGATCATCGCGCTTGGCGCTGGTTTCATGATTGTCGCGCTGCAATTGCCATTGATGTGGCTTGCCCTGCAAACCGCCCCCGCAAGCGCGGAAGTCGAGACGATGGCGCGCAGCTACATGGGCATTCGCATCTACGGTGCGCCCGCTGCGATTGGTATTTACGCGCTGACAGGATGGATGATCGGGCTTGGGCGGACGCGTTCGGTTTTGATTGTGCAGCTTTGGATGAACTGCCTCAACATCGTCCTCGATCTGTGGTTTGTGCTTGGTCTTGAGTGGGGTGTTGAAGGGGTGGCGATCGCAACGCTGATTGCGGAATGGTCTGGCTTGGCCTTGGGTCTTTGGCTGTGTCGCGATGCTGTGAAGACGCCCGCTTGGAAAGACTGGCCCCGCGTGTTCGAGCGCGCGCAAATGGTGCAATTCGCGCGCGTGAACCGCGATATTTTGTTGCGCTCTGTCATGCTGCAAGCGATCTTCATGAGCTTCGTTTTCCTAGGCGCGCGCTTTGGCGATGTGACTTTGGCGGCGAACCATGTGCTGTTGCAATTTCTCGAAATAACCGCCTATGCGATGGATGGGTTTGCGATTGCTGCGGAGACCTTGGTCGGGCAATCGATGGGCGCGCGCAGCGCCGCGCAGGTGCGCAAGGCGGCACTGATGACGAGCTTCTGGGGTCTGATCAGTGTCTTGATCACCGCCAGCATTTTCGCGCTCTTTGGCCCTGCGATCATTGACCTGATGACTACGGCACCCGATGTGCGCATCGAGGCGCGCGCCTATTTGCCCTACATGATTGCGGCCCCGCTGGTGGGTTGTGCTGCTTGGATGCTCGACGGCATCTTCATCGGTGCGACCCGCAGCGCAGATATGCGCAACATGATGGCTTTGTCAGCGACCATTTACGTGGTTGCTTTGCTGGTCCTGATGCCTTTGGTTGGCAACCATGGGCTATGGCTTGCGCTGCTTATATCGTTCATCGCGCGTGGCATTACACTTGGTTGGCGCTACCCAGCGCTTGAGCGCGCGGCGGCTTAAAGCCACTCGCCGCGCTTGCTGCCAATCGCATCTGCAACGCTCTCATGTCCGTCTTTTTCAAGCAATCTGTCCAGACCGGTGACGATATCACTGGCAAGTGAAAGCCCGCCATAAACCAGCGCTGTATAAAGCTGCACAGCACAGGCACCGGCGCAGATCTTGGCATAGGCTTGCTCTGCATTGCTGACACCCCCGACGCCAATAAGGGGGAGCTGGCCTTCGGTCAGTTCGGACATCTTGGCCAGAACCTGTGTAGAGCGCTCGAACAAAGGTGCCCCAGAAAGTCCGCCCATCTCGCTCTTGTGTGTGCTGTGAAGCCCTTCGCGAGACAAGGTTGTGTTGGTCGTGATGATGCCTTGAACACCTGTTGCAAGTGCGACTTCTGCAATCTCAGCGAGTTCTGGATCGCTCAAGTCAGGGGCAATTTTCAAAAAGACTGGGATAGGCGTTACGAGTTCTGCGCGTGCTTGCATAACACCCTCTAGCAACGCAGTGAGCGCGGCAGAGCCTTGCAAGTCTCGCAGCTTTTCGGTGTTGGGCGAGCTGACATTGACGGTGGCAAAGTCCACATGTGCACCGCAGTGGCTAAGCACTTTGGCGAAGTCGCTCGCGCGGTCGTCGCTGTCCTTGTTCGCACCAAGGTTAAGACCCAGCACCATATCTTTGGGCCGCTGCGCAAGGCGAGCGCCGATGGCGTCCATCCCTTGATTGTTAAAGCCGAAGCGATTGATCGCGGCTTTGTCTTCATTCAAGCGAAACAGACGTGGTTTTGGATTGCCGTCTTGCGCGCGCGGAGTAGCCGCGCCAACTTCGATAAAGCCGAAGCCAGATTTGCTGAGACCGATGAGCGCCTCCGCATTCTTGTCAAAGCCTGCGGCAAGGCCAATAGGATTGGCGAGCGGCAAGCCTGCAAGTTCGCATTTCAGCCGCGCGCTGGTTTTCTCACCAGGCGCAGGGGCAAGGCCCGTTTGTAAAGCTTTGATCGCAAGACCGTGAGCTTGCTCTGGATCCATCTTACGCAGCGCTTTCAGGCCGACTTGCTCAAGGAAACGCATCATCCGAAACTTGCTCCACTTGTCGCACTGCTTGTGCGGATTAATCGCGAGGTTGCGACAGCGGCTTGGCGATGCACCACAGCGATTTGGTAATCAGGCGCTGTGACCATTTCGAGGAAAGCATGCGCGCTCGGGTAGCGCGCGATGAACATCGCATCCCATTGCTCGTCATTTGGACCAATCAGAACCGCATCGAACCCCCCGCGCCAAACAATTGTGCCGCCAACGCGCTCTAAGATATGCGCTGTTTCGCGTCCGTAATTGGCATAAGCCTCAGCGCCGCTGAGGGCCTTGCTGGCCAAAGCGTGATCCGCAGGATAACTCGCGTTTTCATGGAACCGAACGAGATTGAGCATTTCAATCGGCACATCGCGCGGCAGGTCTTTGAAGGCGTCAAACTGCGTACGGGTTGGATCGAGGTGGATATCGCTCATGCGAGGCCCGCCGGAAAGGCGTGTTTGCCATCCACCAGCGGCAATGGTTGTGCCCACTCTACATCCTCGAGCGTCAATGCGCGATACAAGTGCGGAAATTCAGCACCGCCGCGCGAGACTTCCCATTTCAGCGCATCGCCCATCGCATCCGCATCGCAGCCGAGCAGGAACAAACCCTCTGCGCCCGCAAAATGCTTGTCTGCGGTTTCTTGCGCCTGCGCGGCCGTGGAAAAATGCACATAGCCATCGGCGACATCGATTGGCGCGCCAGTAGTGACTTTGTCGCGGCGAAGCTGCGCCCACTCTTCGGCGCGAAAGATTTTGTAAATTTTCATGGCACTGCTGATGGGGCAAGTGGGCCAAGGGGTCAAGGCCAGTCGGGGCCAACTTCTTCGGCAAGGGCGGCTTGGAAATCGTGGGTTTCAAAGGTTCTCGCAATCACTCTGCGCAAACCGTCATCACCAATTTTTTTTTGAAGATCGGCCACCAAGGACTTTGCCGCGCCGTAGGTGTCTTGCCAAACGCGGTCTTTGTGCAGGCGGCCCCAATCGCGGTAGCCCTGCGCCGCTCTGACCCATTTCGCTCCTGCTGGCGAGAAATCGCGCGCGCGCGCATCGGCGGATAAATGCATGGCGAGACCTTCATTGAACCACGCTGGAACGCGCTGGCGCACCAGATCGCGCAGGCCGAATTGGCTGTGCAGTTGGATATGCGACAGCTCATGGGTAAGGATCATCTCATTCACGCCAAGAGGGCCAAGAAAGATCACATGTGCCCCAAACGTAAGGCCGCGCGGCTTGAGATCAAACACATCCTTGCAAGCGCTTGTCGTGCAAAAGACAATCCGAGGTGCGCGCGTCAATGGCCCATGAAAGGCCTCAGAGCGTGCTGATGCTGCGTTATAAAGCGCGATAAATTCGTCGCTTCGCTCTGGCGCATCCGTGTAAAAGCCATTCTCGATTGCGGTGAGCCCGAACGCCGCTGGCGTCAAAGCGCGGTGCGCGCCGGGCAGCGCTGCATAGGCTGCTGTGGCGCTGAGCGTCAAACCGAGCAATACATATTTCGTCCACTTCAACATAGCAGCGATCTAGGTATCCCCCGATGCCTATTCAAGCGTCATGCGGTTGTCATCAAGCCGCTTTAGGCGTGTTTGCGCGACGTCTGCCTTTGACTCGCAGGGCGCAACGCGCTTTGATCCGACTCAGGGTAATTCACATTTAAGGAGTTTAACTCATGCTCACACGTCTTCTAACAGGGGCGGCCAGCCTTGCGCTGCTCGCAGGCACGGCCAATGCCGAGTATACGCTGCATATTTTGCACACGAATGACATTCACAGCCGCATTGAATCGATCAATAAATACGACAGCACATGTAATGCCGAGGGCGAAGCTGAGGGCAAGTGCTTTGGCGGCGTCGCGCGTATCAAAACGGCGATGGACGCTTTGCGCACCAAGCTAGGCAATCAGAACGTTGTCGTGTTGGATGCGGGCGATCCGTTTCAGGGCTCTTTGTTCTACACGACTTACAAAGGTGCAGCCGAAGCGGAATTCATGGAAGCCATCGGCTATGACGCTATGGCAGTTGGCAATCATGAGTTCGACGATGGTCCGCAAGGCCTCGCGGATTTCATCGGCGCGGTGTCCTTCCCCGTCGTCTCCGGCAACCTCGATCTGACAAGCGAAGCCTCGCTCAAGGGCAAAGTGGACGATCACCTCGTGCTAGAGATCGGCGGCGAGAAGATTGGTATCGTCTCTGCACTGGCGACGGATACCGTCGACACCTCTAGCCCTGGTGACAACGTGGTGTTCCAAGACGAGATCGAAAGCCTTGCCGCAGATGCAGCTGCGCTGGAGGAGATGGGCGTAACCAAGATTATCGCGCTGAACCACGTAGGTCTGCCGAAAGATCTAGAGATCGCAGGCGCGGTGCCTGCGCTTGACGTTGTGATCGGCGGTCACAGCCACTCGCTGATGCTGAACGATGATGAGGGCACGCCAGCCTATCCCGAAATGGTGGATGGCACACCTGTTGCGCAGGCCTATGCCTATTCGAAATACATTGGTCATCTGACAGTGACCTTTGATGATGCGGGCAATGTCACGGCTGTAGAGGGCAATCCTGTTCTGCTTGATGCCTCTTATGAGCCAGACGCTGCCATCGTTGCACGTGTGGCTGAAATGGGCGCGCCGATTGAAGAGATGAAAACCCGCGTGGTCGCGGCGACCAGCGATATCGTTGAGGGCGATCGCTCGGTTTGCCGTGTGATGGAATGCTCCATGGGCAATCTGGTGGCTGATGCGATGCTGGATCGCGTTAAAGATCAAGGCGTTGTGATTGCTATTCAAAACGGTGGTGGTTTACGAGCCTCGATTGATGCGGGCGAAGTGACCATGGGTGAAGTGCTCTCAGTGCTGCCGTTCCAGAACACGCTTTCGACCTTTACAGTCTCTGGGCAAATGATTGTGGATGCTTTGGAAAATGGTGTGAGCCAGATGGAAGAGGTCAAAGGCCGCTTCCCACAGGTTGCTGGGATGAGCTTTACAGTTGATCCAAGTGCCGAAGTAGGCAGCCGCATTTCCGATGTGATGATCGGCGGCGCGCCGGTTGATCTTGCGAAGATGTATGGCGCTGTATCAAACAACTATGTGCGCAATGGCGGGGACGGTTACAAAATGTTCCGCGATGCGGCGGATGCCTATGATTATGGTCCTGACCTTGCGGATGTGACGGCAGAGTATTTGGCGCAGAATGGCCCCTATGCGCCTTACACCGATGGTCGCATCACGGTGAAGTAAGACCCTAGGCGCAGCGCACTCGTTCCGCTGCGCCTAGTTTTCCCATCGCGTGATTGCTGCGCGCATACGAAGGCCATAGCGCCGCGCAGTTTCAAGATCTCCGCGCGATAAGAGAGCATCGCCGCTTTTTGGCACGCTTGCGGTGACCCCAACCCAAGATCCGTCGTTGTTGATGCCTTCGTTTTCAGGAACCACAGGCGCGCCGGTCTCTGCGTTGCCAATCCAAACCATCCCCATTTGCGCGGCGAAAATGAAAAGGCTCATAAGCGCGTTCAATTTGTCACCTGCTGGATGCATGGCGGTTGAAAAACCGCCAGCGAGTTTGTCGCGCCACTGGCCTGTGTCCCAACGACTTGCGGCGGTTTCGATGAACTGCACGAATGGCGCGGGCAGACCGCCCATATAGGTCGGTGCTCCCATGACGATTGCGCTGGCTTGATCAAGCGTCTGCCAATCGTGCTCGGTCAGTTTCGTGACATCCAGGACGTGGCCTGCGCCGCCAGATGCGATGGCCTGTGCCAAGGTGCGCGTGCGGCCATCTGCGGAAAAAGTAACAATGCAAAGGCTCATAAGGGATCTCTTCGTTGGGTTAGTGCGAGCATATTCTTTGAATAAGAATATGGAACGCGATTTTTAAGTAAAAATCGCCTCGCGCCTCGCCGCGAATGTTGTACAAAATACCTATGTGTGGACGTTTAGCAGTGACCCTTCCCAACGACGCGATGGCGCAGCTCTTTGCGGCGCAGCCCGCAAATGACTTGCCGCAAGGACCCAACTATAACGTCTGCCCAACGACCGAAGTCCACACTGTGCGCAGCGCAGAGGGTATTCGCCAGCTTGCGCCAATGCGCTGGGGCTTCATTCCGCATTGGTATGACAAACCCAGCGGCGGACCTTTACTGATCAACGCGCGCGCAGAGACAATTGCGCAGAAACCCGCCTTTAAGGCGGCGTGCCGCGCACGCAGATGCCTTATTCCAGCAAGCGGCTTTTATGAATGGACAAAAGATGAAGAAGGCGGGCGCGATCCTTGGTACATCACCGCCAAAACCAAGGCGACATTGGCCTTCGCAGGGATCTGGCAAGATTGGAGCAAAGAGGGTGAAACCCTACGCACCTGTGCGATTGTGACAACGTCGGCCAACACATGCATGAGCGCGATCCATCACCGGATGCCTGTTATTCTATCTCAGCAAGATTGGCCGCTCTGGCTGGGCGAGCAAGGCAAAGGCGCAGCGCTGCTGATGCAGGCCGCGCCCGAAGATGCGCTTGAATTTCACCGTGTCGATCGCGTGGTCAATTCAAACCGCGCTGAAGGTGCCGCGCTTATCGAACCGCTTCGCTCGTAGGATCGGCGCTTTAGTTTGAAGATTCGGGCAAGTCGCTCCCATCGCCTTCGCCCAAGTCATCTGCATTGCCAAGCGGTGCAAGATCAAACGAAAAGCGGCCCGCGATTTCTGGATCTGATTCGAGCGCAAAGTTAAGCGTGGTATCAGGAGAGATCGCCAATACGTAGCTATCGCCAACCCCGAGGTCTTCGCTTTCCCAAGTCGAATCGCTGGACATAACTTTAACGGACCCGTCATTGTTATTGACAAAAGTGACGATGTCGCCGGGGATGAGATAGGTGATTTCGGGGTAAAATGCACCCTCTTCGATCAGGACCTCGATCTCAAATGCGCTTGCAGATTGCGCAGCGCACAGACCGAGGGCGGCGATTGAAAACATAATTGGCTTGATCATTGCAGAGCTCCTTTTGCGCAAACGGCGCGCGTTCTTTGAGCGAGTGCTAATGTTCACTCGTGGCAAGATTGAGGCGAAACCATGCCAAATCCGCAACCGCGCTTCGGATCAACCCAAGCGTTTCGAAGTTTCGATATCTTCCCCGATTTTGCGTGTTCAGCGCCTTGACCACCGCAAAGCGCTGACTTATGTCTGCCCTCAGGTCGCGGGCGTTGTGTAATGGTTAAGACCTCAGTTTTCCAAACTGAAGATGAGGGTTCGATTCCCTCCGCCCGCTCCACTTCTCCCAGCTATCCGTTTCCCCGCGCGTACGATATCCAAGTCAAATAGGCGCAGGGTGTGCACTCGCGCTTGACCCCGCCGCGATGGTGAATTTAATGCGCTCACATTGCGATTTGAGGAAAACCATGGCCGCTGACACGTCTTCGCACTCAAGCCAACCGGCACCGAACTTGACGGATGCAGAACGCGAGAAATCCAAAGATCTTGCAACGCTGCGCAGGCTGTGGCCGTTCATGGCACCCTACAAGATGCTGGCGATGGGGGCCGCACTCGCGCTGACCTTGACGGCGATGGTGTCACTGATTTTGCCTTTGGCAGTGCGCCGCGTTGTGGATAACTTTGAAAGCGCCGCTGGCGGGCTTCTTGATCAGTACTTTGGCGCGGCCCTTGGCATCACGGCGTTGCTCGCGGTAGGAACAGCGCTGCGCTATGCATTGGTGACGCGTCTTGGCGAGCGCGTGGTCGCGGATATTCGCAAAGCCGTGTTTGACCGCGTCATTTCGATGAGCCCTGAATTTTACGAAAAAATCATGACCGGCGAAGTGCTGAGCCGGATCACGACGGACACAACGCTAATCCTTTCGGTCATCGGCTCGTCCATTTCGGTGGCTCTGCGCAATGTTTTGATCTTCATTGGCGGCTTGATTTTGATGCTCTTCACCTCGGCCAAGCTTACAGGACTTGTGCTGTTACTGGTGCCCGCAGTGATCGTGCCGATCTTGCTGATGGGGCGCCGTTTGCGCGTGCTGAGCCGCGAAAATCAGGACTGGATCGCCGCGTCTTCGGGCAATGCCTCAGAGGCGCTGGGCTCCGTGCAAACCGTGCAGGCCTTTACCCACGAGACGCAAAGCCAGCTGCAATTTTCCGATTTCACAGAGAAAAGCTATGATGCGGCGCGCCGCCGGATCACCGTGCGGGCCTATCTCACAATGATCGTTATTTTCCTGGTGTTTTCCGGCGTTGTTGGCGTGTTGTGGATCGGCGCGCGGGATGTGCGCGCAGACGTGATGACCACGGGCGCTTTGGTGCAATTCGTGATCTATGCGGTAATGGTTGCGGGCGCTGTCGCGGCGCTGTCGGAAATCTGGTCCGAGCTGCAACGCGCCGCTGGCGCAACCGAGCGCTTGGTCGAATTGCTGGATGCCGAAGACACAGTGAATGATCCAAGCGAGGCGCTTGAGCTGGCGTCGCCTGTGCGCGGCGACATCTCATTTGAAAACGTGTCTTTCCGTTATCCGACCCGCCCAGAAACCGCCGCCTTGGCAGAGGTGTCGCTCGACATCAAAGCAGGGGAAACCGTTGCCTTTGTTGGGCCATCTGGTGCGGGAAAAACCACGATCATCCAGATGATCCAGCGGTTTTATGATCCGCAATCCGGTGTGATCCGCCTTGACGGCGTGCCGCTCGCGCAAATGGAGCGCGAAGAGTTTCGCCAGCATATCTCGCTTGTGCCGCAAGACCCTGTGATATTCGCAGCCTCCGCGCGAGAGAACATTCGTTTTGGTCGCCCCGGCGCCAGCGATGCGGAGGTCGAGGCCGCCGCAAAAGCAGCGGCGGCGTTCGATTTTATCTCGGCTTTGCCAGATGGTTTTGACAGCTACGTGGGCGAGCGCGGCGTGATGCTATCGGGCGGGCAAAAACAGCGCATCGCAATCGCACGCGCGATCCTGCGCGATGCGCCTGTGCTGCTGCTCGATGAGGCGACAAGCGCGCTGGATGCAGAAAGCGAGCGCGCGGTGCAATTGGCGGTGGATGACCTTGCCGAGGGGCGCACAACGCTGATCGTTGCGCATCGCCTTGCGACGGTGAAAAAAGCGGACCGCATCGTTGTGCTTGAAGCCGGGCGCGTTGTCGCGGTGGGCAGCCATGATGCGCTTGTGGCCGAGGGCGGGCTTTATGCGCGCCTCGCACGGCTACAATTCACTGCGGGCATGGACGACGCCTAGTTACTTGCTCAGCATGTCTGCCGTGAGTGCCAAAAGCTTGGCAAAGCGTGCATCGTGCTTCGCGCCGCTCACCAATCCACCTGTCGGCGCGGTGAAAACAAAGACCTGCTGAGCCTCTGGTGCGATCACAATTGCCTGTCCACCATAGCCTTCGGCGAATTGAACGTCATAACCCGCGAGACGCGTGAGCCACCACCCATAGCTATAACCGATCCCCCTTCGCCCGGTGTCGCTGCGCTGCGCGTGCCTCGACTTTGCTATCCAAGCTTTCGGGATAATCTGGGTGCCATCCAAGCGCCCGTCGTTCAAATAGACCTCGCCAAAGCGGAGCATGTCACGCGGCTGCAAACGCATTTCGCTACCCGTAAAAACATCCCTGTCAACGTTCTTCACCCAGCCATCTAGCGAGACACCCATTGGGCCAAGAACATCTCTTTGCAACAAGCTGGCGACGTCACGGCCGCGTTGCTCGGCCAGTGCGATACCCGCCAAATGATATTGCAACGTGTTATACTTGAACCGCGTGCCGGAACGCGCGTCTCGTGGGAGCCGTAACGCACGGCAGCCCCAATTGGGTGCCGCATAGATGTCGCTCGAAACGTTTTCCGTGAAATCAAACCCCGCGGTCATGTTCATCAGAACGTCAAAGCTCAGCGGCCTTAAAGCTTCAGGTGTCGCGCATCCTGCGAAAGATTGGATCGACCTTGTCGTGTCAATCTGATCGCTGACCCCCAACAAAGCAGAGAACAGCGCTTTGGAAACAGATTTAACATTCACAGCATCACGCGCCGAGCGCCCGTTCGCGTACCACTCAGTCACGCCGTCTTGCGGATGAAACTGTAGGAACGATGTGAAGCCAGCGGCTTTCAGCTCTGCGCGCAATTGCGCGTTTGCCAGTGGTTGCGCTTGATACGCTGGAATCGTGGGAGTGCTCAGTGAAATGCGTTCAATTGAAGTTTCATAGGCCAAAAGATCGCTTAGCCGCGCACAGGCGGCAGCACTCAAAACACAAATACACAGAACGAAGGTCCATAATCGCATAAGCGCTGAGTTTAGTCGCGAAGCTGGCGTAGACAATGCACCAGAGCGCGCTGCTTTTGGAATTATTCCTGATTGATGCAGTTTTTCGCCGTTCCTACGCGAAACTACGCATGGGAATGCTTGCGTTTGTCGCGCTGCGTGCTCATCTTGGATCAAACGCGCATTCGCCTGCGCGAAAGGGACATATGGTTCAGGGGAGGAGTAACCATGGGATTTGCATCCATTGCAGACAAGAAGGCTATAGAGGCACAGATGCCATGGTCAGAGCGCGACGTGCCTGTCACGCTGCACCAATTGCTCAGCAGGACTGCGGGTAAGTTTCCAAACCGGCCTGCGGTAACCTATCAGCTTTTCTCTGGGCCGACGGATCCGGCGGAAACGCTGAGCTGGCAGGAGTTGCTGGACAAGACTGTGCAAACCGCGAACCTGATGCGCAAGCTTGGTGTGGGCGAAAAGGACGTGGTTGCCTATGTGCTGCCGAACGCGAATGAAACGATCCTTGCGCTTTTGGGCAGCATGGTTGCAGGCATTGTGAACCCGATTAACCCATTGTTAGAGGCAGATCAGATCGCCGCGATCCTGCGCGAAACGAACGCCAAAGTCGTGGTGACGCTGAAAGCGTTCCCAAAGACCGATGTGGCGCAGAAAACCGCCGAAGCCGTGCGCCATGCTCCGAATGTAAAAACGGTTCTAGAGGTGGATCTGAACCGCTATTTGACTCCACCAAAAAGTTGGATCGTCCCGCTGGTGCGCCCCAAGAACCCTGTCGCGCATCATGCTAAAGTGATGAGCTTCGTCAAAGAAGTCGCGAAGCAGAACACAACGCTTGATTTCGCCGATAGCAAAGCAGATCGCGTGGCGGCCTATTTCCACACAGGTGGTACAACGGGCATGCCGAAAGTGGCGCAGCACACCTATAATGGCATGATCTACAATGGCTGGCTTGGGCACGAGCTGCTTTACACAGAGAAGGACAACGTCATTTGTCCGCTGCCGTTGTTCCATGTCTTCGCGGTGCATGTGATTTTGATGTCGGCGATTTCGAGCGGCGCGCATGTGGTCTTCCCCACACCGCAAGGCTATCGCGGCGATGGGGTGTTCGACAACTTCTGGAAGCTGATCGAACGCTGGGAGATCAGTTTTATCATCACCGTGCCTACGGCGATTTCAGCGCTGATGCAGCGCCCGATTGATGCGGATGTGAGCACTGTGAAGAACGCCTTTTCCGGCTCAGCGCCGCTGCCGCTGGAGCTGTTCAAACGTTTCGAGGCGGCGACCGGCGTGCAGATTGTCGAAGGCTACGGTTTGACCGAAGCGACCTGTTTGACCTCGATCAACCCTGTGGACGGCGAGAAAAAGGTCGGCTCTATCGGGATTACATTCCCGTATACGGATGTGAAAATTCTGAAAGACACACCGGATGGTCCGCTTGAATGCGCACCGGATGAGGTGGGCGAGATTTGTATCTCTAACCCCGGCGTGTTGGTTGGCGCGACCTATACGGAAGAGGACAAGAACCGCGATCTGTATCATGGTGAGTATCTGCGCACCGGTGATTTGGGCCGCTTTGACTCCGATGAGTATCTGTGGATCACGGGCCGTGCGAAAGAT
>CAYQZI010000030.1:0-22588 GCA_964421835.1 uncultured Planktotalea sp. | reverse complement strand
GCGCCGCCGGGCAGTTTTGTTGGGTGGCTCAGATGCACATCAAGCACCTCAACCTCGCCAAAGAGATCAACCGCAAAGGCGAACAAATGTGGGGCAAGTTCCAAAAGCAGGTTCTTAGGCTCGCGCAGCATCCAAAGCCCGAAAGGACCGGAGCGCAGCGGCGCAAGCGGGAAACACCAGTTGAACTCAGCGGCGCTAATGCGGCCGATTTTGCCAGCATCGCGAGCGGCCTTCAGGCGCTCATACCCCGGCAAGCTCAGGAAGTTGTGACCGACGGCTAGCAAGCTGCCACTCTCTTCGGACGCTTTTGCCATCGCACGCATTTCATCGGCGCTTACCGCGACAGGCTTTTCCACCAGAACGGCGACACCCGCATGCAACGCTTTCTGCGCAAGGTCCGCATGAAGCTGCGGCGGCGTCAGAATATGCACCGCATCCACCTTGTCAGAGCTGAGCATTGCGTCGACATCCGTGAACACCGCAGCGCCGCGCGGCGCGCCCAGATCACGCGCAGCGCCTTCGTTCAAATCGCACACAGCTGCCAGTTCAACGCCCGCAGTTTGCTTGATCGCATCGGCGTGCCATGTGGCAATGTAACCAGCGCCGATGATGCCAGCGCGCAATGGGGTACTCATAAAACCATCCTATTTGTACTCGATCAGGCGCATATCGCGGCCCATATATTTACGCCAGTGATAGCGGATCATGCCCAACATGTTGGGCAGTTTCGACAGCGACAGAAGCCCAGCAAGTTGATAGAGCAAGGGGCGTTCGATGACGCCCTCTTTCTTAAGCCCCAAAATTGTGCGCCCATAAGAAAGCCCATAAGCAAGGGCGACCAATAGCAAAAGCAGGCCTGAAAACAACAGGCCAAAGAGGGCAAGCAATGGCAAGACACCGCCAAACACCAAGACACGTTTACGCTCTGGCGCGAAGTAGCCTTTGTGCAGATCCGAGACCTGCGCGAAGCCATGCCCCGAGCGTTCTGCGCGTTTCCACCATTCGCTGAAATGCAGCATATTCGCGTCGTGTAAACTCATCTGTTCGGGGATGCGCAGCAGTTTCCAGTTGGCACCTGCAAGCCTTTGACAAAACTCGTCGTCTTCTGCCGCAATGACTTGGTGGTTAAAGCCGGCAACATCATCAAATGCGGCCGCGCGCACCATCATATCGCCGCCACACGCGGCAATTTGGCCCGCGGGGCGGTGCCATTCCACGTCGCACAGCGCGTTATAAATAGAATTGTCTGGATAAATTTCGCGTCGCCAACCCGTGACCAAACCAAGCTGCGGATCGCTGGCGATCGCGGCCCTTGCTTTGCTGATCCAGTCAGCTTCGACGATGCAATCGCCATCAATGAATTGCACGAACTCAAGATCGCTTAGATCCATCAATGCCTCGAACCCGGCATTGCGCGCGCGCGCGGCGGTAAACGGGATCGATGTATCAAGCTCTACAACGATCGCACCAACCGAGCGCGCGAATGCCGCGCTCTCATCCTGCGAGCCGCTGTCCACGTAAACCAAATGCGTGACCTGCGGGAGCAAACTGTTCAGACACCGCTGCAATCGCGCCCCTTCATTGCGGCCAATGACAACTGCACCAACACCCTTCATAAGATGCTCCTTACCGGCATGTTCGGGCGCTCGGCTGTATAAGCGTTAAGCAGCGTCGCAAGCCATGCGGCCTCTGTTTGGATGTTGAACGCTTCGCTGACTTTGGCGCGCCCTTGCACGCCCATCTGAGCGGCGCGCTCTGGATCGCTCAAAAGCTCTTCTATGGCCTCGGCCAGTGACGTAGCATCGCCCGGATGGGTCAAAATGCCATGGGTGCCATCCTCGATCAATTCAGGGATTCCCGCGACATGGGTGGTGATCACTGGCACGCTTGCGGCCATCGCTTCCATCAAAACGACTGGCACGCCTTCGGCGAAGCTGGGCAGCACGAATAGATCGGTTTCGCTCAGCGCTTTGGCAACTTCGGATTGGCTTTTGTAACCCACGAAATGGGTGATCTGAGAGAGCCCCAACTGCTTTGCGCGCGCTTCTAGGGCGGCGCGCTCAGGCCCATCGCCGATGAACGTGACACTTAGATCAGGATGCTCCGCGCTGAGCGATGTCAGCGCATCAAGCAGCACCGGCACGCCCTTTACGCCCGCCAAACGACCGACAAACAATAGGTTTTTGCCGCGCGCGCGGGGGGCAGGCGCATAGCGCTCCGGCTCGATCCCGCAGTGCACGATATGCAGTTTTCGCCAATGCTCGGGCTGCGAGAAATTCATCGCCTGCGCGCGGCAGAAATGACTGATACAAGCAACAAACCGCACCGATGCGATCTTTTCATCAAGCCGCCAGCGATGCGGCTCGAAAAAGATGTCCGGCCCATGCAAGGTAAAGCTAAAAGGAATGCTGCTGAGGGCACTTGCGAGCATGGCAACGGTGCAAGAGGCAGTCGCAATGTGGTTGTGTAGATGCGTAATTCCGCGCGCCTGCATGTGATGCGCCAGCATCCCGGCCTCGGCGAAATAAATCAGCTGATAAAGCGCGGCCTTGCTGCCGGGCGCGCGGGTCCTCCACGCTTTTCCAAGCGCCTTGAAATAACGCATAGGGCTTTGTTTCAGCAAACATAGATGCGCCTTGAGCAAGCGAGCGGGGTTCTTTGCCGCATCCAAAATATGAAACGTATTCGCGGCTTCGCGGCGTTGCTCTTCACCCACATGATGGCGCGCATCCGTGCGCCGGATGGAGCATGTTTCCACCGCTATTCCAAGTGCGCGCAAAGCTGCGACTTCGCGCTGGATGAACGTATCCGTCGCGCGCGGATATTCACCTGTGAGATAGGCAATGGGGCCTGTTTCAGTCATCGCGCATCGCTCGCTTCATCAAAACTTCAAACCGTGGCGCATCGTTTGCCGCAAACTCGGCGCACATCAGAGCGTTATCGTATCCCAGCGGTTTCATGCGCGCGTGCAGCGTTTTGCGCTGTAGCAAACCCGGGCGTCCGCGCCAGAAGGGAAGCATCCCGCCAAGCACGGAAAAGACTTGCCATGGCAGGGGAATAACCAGCTTGGGCCAGCCCGACGCACTTAGCGTTTTGATAAATCGAATGCGATCAGGCAAGTCGTTATCAAGCACATTTACAGCGCCCTGTGTTTTTTGCTCAGCAGCGCACAGCGCGATTTTAGCAACCAGATCCACATGCGCGAGCGGAACTTGTCCACGCGCGGCAAGGCGCAGCAAAATGGGGCCAAGACCAATCCCCAAATGAGCGTTCATGATGCGCGCGGGTCCATAAATCGCACCAACGCGCAGCACGCTTGCGCTGGGTGTTTCGTGCGCCACGATCTCTTCTTGCGCGAGCTTGGCGCGCACATAGCCATCGCGTTGATTGGGCTGTGCCTCTGTCAAGCAATGCTCGGTTACGATGTCACCCGCCGCAAGGCTTTCAAAATCATAAACCGCGATAGAGCTGATGTGCACAAGATGCGCCGTCAAAGTTTTGCTAAGGGCGCAAATTGTTTCCATCGCAGGCAGGCTAGAGCGTTCGTGAACCGCAAAATCACCAGTCATTTCCGAAGCCGCGTGCAAGATGCAATCGGCGCTTTCGATCTGTTGGGCGAGCTGTTCAGCGGCATCGCGCGATGCCAAATCTTGCACAATGCCCTCTGTTCCAGAGCGCACAATCGCGCTGACCTTGTGGCCACGCGCTTGCGCCGCTGCAACAATCGCGCGGCCCAGATAACCCGCCGCGCCGGTGACAACAATATGCAGCGGTTTTATATCGCCCATGGCATTGGCTCCATCATATCGCAGCGTGTTTCCATGCGTTGCACCCCGCGCGTGCGGCCAGCGTTCTGTATTGCAAGCGTCACTTCGTTCAAATGCAGCGCAAAATCGCCCGCCAAACGCGGCGCGCGGTCTGTTCCAATCGCTTCTGCCATTTCCATCGGCCCAAGCGCGAAATTCATTTCAGCTGCGCCCCAGCGTTTCACCTTGGGATGGCTCGCGCCGCTCAGCTTAATGCGCTTTCCTATGGGATGTTCCAGCAAGCGCCGCCGCAGGATCATGCGTTTGTAAAATGTAACAGGCGCGGAATTAGACCAAGCTTTCTTAACGCTTAAGATACCTTTGTCCCCTATGAGACGAATGCGATGATCATGGGGCGCAGTTATGGAACAGGTTAAGCGAACAGGCGGACCGCCGCGTTCAAAGAACAGCGTTGCGACAGAGAAATCCGCCGTACCAAGCGCGCCGGGCTTGTTTGGGATCGTTTCAGCAGATGCGGCGATCACCTCTGCCACGGGACCGTACATCGCAATAAGCCAGCTCAGGTAATAGCCAGCGTGCTCTAAAGTGCAGCCCACATGAAACTCGTCTTCAAAGGGCCAAGGCGCGCCGCTTTCGCTTGTCCAATCTTTATAAGGGGCTTGCGGGATATAGCCGTCATCCAGCTCTGCGTAGATAAGCCGAATAGCGCCAGCTGTGTTTTCACGCGCGGCTTTGGCCAATGTTTGGGCCGCTTCGCCGAGAACGGAACAGGGGGCAGAGGCAAGATATAGGCCGCCCTTGCGCGCCATATCGTGCAATTCGCGTGCGTCGCTCATCTCTAGTGCAAGGGGCTTTTCTGAATAGGCATGATGCCCCGCCATCAAGATCGCGCGATTGACGGCGCTATGGGCTTTGGGATTGGTCAGATTCAACACCAAGCTGCCCTTGGGAAGGCTGCTTAAAAGTGCGGATTGGCTGGTCGAAGGATCAAGCTTCCAATAGGTGCAGAACTGCGCCAGACGCACGGCGTTGGTGTCGTAAACAGCAGAAATGCGCTGATTTGGAAAGCTCGCGAAGGAGCGCATGTAGAGATCGGCGACAAACCCGCATCCAATGATCGCTATTTCCGTCATACCCATCGCCCAAAACCACTGGTATCTGCTTACCACTTGCTGCACTGCACTCACCACATAAAGATGGCTATACTTTGTCGTGCTTTGAGTTTTCCGCGGTGCAGCGTGATAATTCTGGCGCATTTGGCTGCGATAGCAGTGGCGAAAAGGTATTAAGACGTAAAAGGACGCGCGATGCGGTTAACGGGCAAGAATTTCGCGGTTGAGATCAATGTCGCCACACAAGCGGCCCTGATGGACGAGGTCGCTCAGCGCTTTGAGACGGGCGATGGCTTTGCTTTGGCGACGATCAACCTTGATCATGTGACAAAGCTTGAAAAGGAAGAGGCGTTTCGCGTCGCTTACGCTGCGCAGGATTTGGTGGTGGCCGATGGAAACCCCATCGTTTGGGTGTCGCGCTTGGCCGGTAAACCCGTCGATCTGATGCCCGGCTCTGAATTGGTGGTGCCCTTGGCGCAATTGGCTGCGAAACAAGGCGTTTCTGTTGCGCTGATTGGCAGCTCGGACGACTCGCTCGCGGCGGCGGCCAAATCGTTGAAGGCCAGCGCAAAGGGGTTGAAGATCAGCTATATCCACGCGCCTGCATACGGCTTTGATCCACAAGGAGAGGCAGCGCGCGCAATTTTGAAAGACCTCGCGCAGAGCGGTGCAGGGCTCGCGTTCCTCGCGCTGGGCGCACCGAAACAAGAGCTTTTCGCCGCTTTGGGACGCGAACTTGCGCCGAGTGTCGGCTTTGCCTCTATCGGGGCCGGGCTTGATTTTCTGTCCGGCACTCAAGTGCGCGCGCCGCTTTGGGTACGCAAAATCGCGATGGAATGGCTGTGGCGCATGCTCAGCAATCCGCGCCGATTGTTTAAACGCTATGCGCTATGCGCGTTGGTTTTGCCGGGCCTTGGCTGGCGCGCCTTTAGAAGCCGTTAGAGCGCCGCGATTTGACGTGGTTTTGGCGGGCGGCTAAGGGTTAACACCGCTTTCAACTTGCGTTTCAGCCCGCTTCCAGCAAGAATTTCGCGATCCATTTCAAACGTCGTGCCCGTAAGGCTTTGATCATGCATCAACGCCAGTGCTGCGCCCCATCCAGCGGCGACCTCTGGTTTCAAACCCTCCGAAATCCCCATTTGCGTCGCAAGCATGCCCGGCATCCAGTCGCTCACCACAATATCAGGAAAGCGATCGCCAATATCTGCAATCAACGCGCGCGTATAAATGCGCGCAGCCCCCTTGGAAACGCTATACTCCGAGCTCATCGGCAGAGGCGACATATCTGCAAAAGTCGCGACGTTTAAGATACGGCCAATGCCGTCTTTTATCATGTGTGGCAGAACGGCTTGGCTGGTGTGAACGACGCTGCCAAGGTTCACCGCGACCGTGTCCATAAAAGCTGCGGAGGGCATGTCGAGCGTATCACGGCGCGGATAGATCGCGGCGTTGTTGATTAGGACTCGCGGCACCCCAAGCGTGCTTGCTATGACATTGATAACACGGTGCGTTTGCGCCCCGTCAGCGACATCACAAACGAATGGGAAAAGCTTGTCGGGATCGGTTTTAGCCGTCTCTTGCAACGTGGCTACTTGACGTCCAATCAGCGCGACGTTCATCCCCTGCGCCGCCAATTTATGCGCCAATGCGCGCCCAAGACCAGAGCCTGCGCCAGTCACAATCGCGGGGCCACGGGAAATCAGTTCTGCAGGGGTCATATGCGGGCCTTTTGCAACAAATGATCGCCCACACGCAACGCATTTGCGGCAATGGTAAGCGATGGGTTAACGCCAAAAGATGTGGGCATAAAGCTGCTATCAACCACCCAAAGATTGCGAAGATCATGCGCTTTGCAATTGCGATCCAAGACCGAGGTTTTGGGATCATCGCCAAAGCGTAGCGTGCCGCAAGGATGACCGAAATTCAGCTCTGGTTGCATCGATAGAAACAGCTTGCGATGACGGCGAAACGCGCGGCGAATGGCGCGGCGAAACGCTTTTCGGCGCTTCTTTAGCTCGGGCGCGAGTGTGTATTCAATATGCAATTCATCGGGTTTTTCAGCGTTAAAAACGACGCGATTTTCGGGGTATCCAAAGTCCTCAAGCAAGCCGACAAACACCTTTGCATTTCCCAACATCTTTACCGCCAGGGCCGCTGGAATGCGCGTGAGATCATGGGCGAATGGCAGCTTTGCAAAGGCAGAGCGCGCAAGCACAAGCCTTAGATAATGCAGGATTTCACCGTAGCCTGCGCCAATCCCCATGCTTTGAACAGTGCCAAAACGCGTGCCTTTTTGGTGATAGAGATCGCGCAAGGAAATGGTTTTGCTCGCCGCGTCGCTGTGCAGTTTCGACTTGGGCCAAAGTGCAAACATCTCATTAAGATGGAACATCAAGTGACGCCCCACCAATCCGCTTGAATTGGCAAGGCCCTGCGCGCCAGAGCCAAGCAGTAAATGCGCTGACCCAAGCGCGCCGCCGGCAAGAATCACCCGTTTGGGCGTAAGCCTGTGAAGCGCGCCGTTATGCGCGATGGTCAGCGATGTGATTGTGTCGCCGTCGCAATGCAGTTCAGTCACCTCGGCGCAGTCCAAAAGCTGTGCATTTCCGCTGGCAAGAGCAGGTTCAACGCCCGCAGAGCGTCCGTCCATTTTACAAGGATTCGGGCATTTCGAGCCTAGGCAGCTATGACACCCCTCTAGATAACGGATCGCAGAATGAAGGCGATAAGGGTGCAGGCCAGCCGCTGTCATATCTTGCATAAGCGCCGCATCGCTTGCGTCCAAGTCCGGGGCGGGGCGCAGCGGCGTTTGGGGTTCAGGCGAGAGTGGATCAGGCGCGCCGCAAACATGATACATTTGCTCGGCCTGCGCGTACCAAGGGGTCATTTCATCGAAGCTCACAGGCCATTTCGCCTGTGGATGATTGTCGATATCGTGGCGTTCTGGCCGCTCTAACGTGGCGGCGTAAAAGGCAGAACTGCCGCCCACGCCAGCGCCAAGGGGCGCGAAAAAAGATGCGGCGCAATTGTCCACTGTGCTGTGCAAAGGGGTCGGCCAGAACCCTCGCAGCTTGCGCGCTTCGGGGGTGAATACATCGCTATGCAGGGCTTGGCGTTCGCTGCGATGACCGCTTGGCCCTTTCTCAAGAAACAGAACGCGCATGCCACCTTCGGCAAGCACGCGGCCAATTGTGCCGCCACCCATGCCTGTGCCGATGATGACAAAATCCCAATCCTGGCGAAGGAGATCAACGCTCATTTCGCGGCCATAAGATCGAAGAACGGCGCAAACAACGTGCGAATGCGCACAGAAGCCGAGTTGATAATATGGTTATTATCGAAATACTGCGCTTTGCCCTCATACAAAGCCGAGCAGGTGTCGCCTGAGCAAAACATGGGTGTTGGATCGATGAATTTTACATCCTGTGAGGCGAGCGTTTGGAACATGGGCGCAAGGGGCGCAACGCGCGTTTGATGCTCTGCCAAAGGGGTTTGAGTCGCTGTTTCAAGCTCATCCGCGTTAATCCGGTTGCCCGCGAGCGAACGCGCAATGCGCCGTGAATCGTAGCCTGCAATTTCCGGAATGGCCCTTAGGAGCGTGACCTGTGATCCGGCATCTTGCAAAGATTGCACGGTGCGTTGGAGACCGCTGGCAAATTGCGCGCTTTGCGCGCCGCCTTTGCCATTCACGCGCAGTGAAATTTGGTTTTCTTGATCAAGCCCCGTGCCGTGACCTTGTACATAATAGCCCCAACGACCAACCAATAAAATGCGCTTGAAGGGGTCTGTCAAAAGTGCTGTTTCGATCTCGGTGTTCGCATCTCTACAGGCTTGATCCTGCGCAGGACTTGCAGATGTTTCGTCCTTTTCCAGTCCAAACACAGGCGCACAGCCCGCGCGCCATATAAGCAGCGCAGGCACGTCACTTTCAAAGGCTTGGCGCTCTAAGCCTTCTTTCATGGCGCGCACATGGCTGTCGCCCCAAATCAATATGTCCGGCGTGCCCTCTGGACCGATGGGGCAGAGCTCTAAGCCTTGAAATGCGCCATCGCTGGGCACGGTGCAGCGCGACCAATCTTGCAAAAAGTCGGCCGAGGCTTCGATATGTGTGCGCAAAGGTGGGCCAAACCTCTCTAGCATCCCATCCTTGATGAAGATAACGCCGCCAGCGCCGATCAAAGCACCGCTTGTCAAAGCGGCTGCCGCGAAGGTCGGCCAAGCGGTGATCTTCGAATGTCGCGCGGGGCGTTCAACAAAACGCCAGGAAAGGAAGGCCAGCGCAAAGCTGAGCGCGACCCAAATCCAAGTTTCGCCCATGCCGGAATATCCGCCACGATAGTAGCTCGAGAGCGTGAGAACCGGCCAGTGCCACAGATAAAGCGAGTAGGAAATCAAGCCAATCGCGACAGGCACAGGCGCGCTCAGCGTGCGATTCACCATGTTTCTTTGCGTGCCATTGGCGATCAACATCACAGTGCCAAGCACTGGGAAAATCGCCATCCAGCCGGGGAATTGCGCGCCTGCGGGGATGAACGTGATACTGAGTAGAATAATGAACAGTCCTGCGTAACTCAGGACGACGTGTTGTGGCAGTGATCTGCGCTGCATTTCAATGGCGAGCAAAACACCTGCCAAGAGCTCCCATGCGCGAAACGGGAAGAGATAAAACGCCGCTGGCTGCGAGCGCGTTGTCATCCATATGCAGGCCGCGAGCGAGATGAAGAAACTGAGCCACAAAAGCGCGCGCAGCCCCGTGGCGTAGCGCATAAGCAACAACACGAGAATCGGAAGAATGATGTAGAACTGTTCCTCGACTGAGAGCGACCAAGTGTGCAGCAGCACCTTGTCCTCCGAAGCGCTGTCGAAATACCCCGCTTCGCGAAAGAAATTCACGTTCGACAGATAGACCGTCGCGGCGATCAGCGACTTGCCAAATTCGCGAAATTCAAAGGGTAAAAGCACAACGTAAGCGACAAGCAAAGAGGCCAAGGCCATGGCCACATAAGCCGGCGCAAGTCGCTTGATCCGCCGCATATAAAAGCGTTTGAGGCGAATTGTGCCGCTGCTCTCAGCTTCGCGCCACAACAGGCCACCGATCAGAAAACCTGAAATGACAAAGAAGATATCGACGCCGACAAAGCCACCCTGAACACCGGCGAACCCGAAATGATACAGCACGACAGACAGCACAGCGATGCTGCGTAGGCCGTCTATTTCGGGGCGATAAAAAGCGGGCGTATGGGTACTCATATGGGGCAGTCTAGCAAGGGAAGGCACAGGCGTCTTGGGGGAAATGACAAGGGTTTGTGGCGATTTGATGGAAGGGGTTTCGCCTGCCTGCTCAAAGCTTTAGTTTGGGCGAAGCTAAGCAGGACAAGTGATGCAAGACAACAATGATCTGAACGTGTCAGCGACCGTGCCCGATTGGAGCCGTGAAGAGATACGGCGGTTTTGGGATCCGGGTCAAAAGCTTGTGCGCTCGATTCGCCGCTATCAAGCAGCGCGCGCACGTGGTGGGCTTGCGGCGAAAATTGCATGCAAACGTTGGGCGATGACGCATCTGTTTTGGTCAACGGTCACTCAATGCGAAATTCATCTAAACACCCAGATTGGTGGTGGGCTGCGTTTGACGCATCCAACGGGGATTATCATCCATCCAGATGCTGTGATTGGGCCCAATTGCATGATCTTTCATCAAGTCACGCTTGCAGGCGCGGTTACGCTTGGCGGTCATGTCGACATAGGGGCAGGGGCGAAACTGCTTGGGCCTTTGTCCGTTGGCGATGATGCGCGCATAGGCGCGAATGCGGTGGTGACACAGGATGTTTCAGCGGGTCAAACGGTTGCTGGGATACCCGCGCGTGTGATCTAGGCGCGTGCGATTTTTCTAGAAAAATCGAGGCATTTCGCTGTCGTTTGTCACAGCTTGATAGACCTGCAAGATTTGCGTCGCTTTACGCTCCCAAGTGAAGTGGCTTTTGATCCGTTCTGCTCCGGCAAGGCTCATTGGCAAAAGTGATGATCGATCTTGCGAGAGCTTTGTCAGCTGCGCGCGGAAATGTGCGATAATTTCCTGCCGCGAGCCAAGCGGAACTTTCAGGCCCCAGGCATCGCGTACCAATTCGCCCGGACCCGCGTAGTCGACGATCAAGGGTGGCACACCAAGCGCCATAGCCTCGAGCACCACGCCGCCGCCAAATTCGCGGATCGACGGGAAAGACAACAGATGACACGTTTTCAGGACGTCTTGCACATCTTCATGCGCCATCCATCCGCGCCAGTTTACACCTGTTTGATGCATCGCTTTCAGCGGCTCGAACATCGGGCCATCGCCGATCATTTCGATCTCAAGAGCACCCGTGGCAAGCAGTGGCGCGGCCGCTTCCAAAAGCATGTCAGGCCCTTTGTAGGGCACCATGCGGCCCAAGAAGCACGCGCGCAAAGGGCCGTCTTTGGGGGCATCGGCAACGCCTTTGAAACGCGCGGGATCAATGCCGTTCTCTGGCAAAAACACGCATTTATCCTGAAATTTCGACGCGATTTCGCTGGCGGTATGTTTGGAGCCCGTCAGGATCGCCGCAGAATGTCGCTGCGTTGCCGTGCGCCCGGGCAGCGCTTTGTAGGCAGAGCGCAAATACGACAGCCATTCGCGTTCGCGCCGTCGCTCGGCGTCAAACCCTTTGGGCCAGGGCACGCCGCCATTCAAAGGGCCAAGGACAAAGGGAACGCCCGCGCGCATGCATTTCTTGGCGATCGGGCTTGCGATTGTTGGGCTAAGCGGGGTGACACGGTGCACAATATCATAGGCACCCGCCTTGAGTGCCGCACCAAATTGCTTCCAAATCAAGCGCTCAAAATAGGGATAACTGAGGGCATTGATCAGTTGCACCGTTGTCCAACCCTTGCCCTCGCCCATGCGCAGCTTTTCACCAATTGCCCAAATCGGGCGGGCAAAGGCTTCGGTGTCAATTGCGGTAAAGTCCTCGCCTTCGATCAAACCCGCCCTTAAGAAAGCGTCTTTGTTTCGAATTTGCGTGACGATATGCGCGTCGCATTTATCTGCGATCGCACGGGCTAAAGACCAACCCACCAGGGGGACGCTGACCCATTCAGGGTTCGCTGCCTCAGCGATAATCAAAACGCGTGGTTTGGCAGTCATCTAAAGTACAGTCCGCCAATGAAACGGCTCCATACCCGGCGTGCGCGCGATGCGCTCAGCGCGCAGAGCCTCCGCATAGCCAAGCAAAGCGCCGGAAAACAGCCAAGTGAGCGGGGTCAGCGTCGCATTCGGGATCATATCCAAAACGTTGATCGCCAAAAGCAGCGAGATCGCACCAGCATAGGGCGTTATATCTGCACCATAACTGCGCTTCGCTTCACGCCAGATCATAAAGATCGGCAAGGTGAGCAGGCCAAATTCGGCCAAGAACCCAACCCAGCCATAAACACCAATCGCGATGATCCAGCGTCCATCGGTCACCGTCATGATGATGCCGCTCACAGGATCAAGGATGTGGTTGCGCCCCCAACTGCCCCAGCCGAACAACGGCTTAAGCATGGCGCGCTCCATCAGAATAATTTCGTTGTCGAATCGGAACTTGAGGGACGCAGAGCGCTCTTCACTCACGCGTGCGGCTTGCTCTAACATCCATTCGACGGGGACCAGATCAAGGCCTTTCAGCAACGGATAAGCGACCGCCACAGCCCCGATCAAAGCCGCGATCCTGATCTGCGCGTTACGTTTGAATACGAAAATAACCGGCAGCAAGAAGATCGCGAAAAGCAGCGCGCCCATGGATTTG
Source organism: uncultured Planktotalea sp. (assembly GCA_964421835.1). GTDB lineage: Bacteria > Pseudomonadota > Alphaproteobacteria > Rhodobacterales > Rhodobacteraceae > Planktotalea. The sequence continues at coordinate 9,907 of CAYQZI010000030.1, read as the reverse complement.
CACAGCACCAAAACCACAAGCATGTAGATGCAGGCCACATAGGCGCGAAATTTTTCTTTGCCCGCTTCCGCCTTGGCAATGGCGAGCGCAGCCACAACAACCATCATGGCAAACAGTGCAACCCAAATGCCGTGGTAAAGGAAAACCAGCGGGCGGTAGCCACCAAAACGGATCGATTGGCCAAACACATGTTGGAAATAGCCATAAATCCAAGTGTTCAGCTGCGGGCTGAGGCGCACCTCGATCAACATCAATAGCGAATAGGCGAGGCCACTGAACAGAAAGATCTTAAGGATCTCTTTGTGACTTTCCGCGCTCACAAGAAATTTGCGGGCAATAAGAAACGGTATAATCGTCAAGAACTGCAACATGCACAGGGCGATCATATCTGTCGTGCCAAGTCCGCGAATACCGACTTGGCCATAAAACACAGGTTCGCCATTGGTGAGAACTGTGAACATGGGGCTAAAGATGAAAACCCCAAGCGCAAGGCGCGGCAGAAGCGTGTCCGGCAAAAGCGATCCGCGGTGGCCGTACATGAAGAAGCAAATCACAAAGACCGAAAGACTGGGAATTGTGTATTTGTCAAACGCCGGAAGCAGCGGGAAATCAAAGCCCGCAGGGGGCGGCGGTAAGATCAGGTAGCCTGCAACAATCGCCCAAATAAAGGCCTTTTCAACAGGCAAGCGTCGAAACATCACCAAAGTGACGAACGGCCAAATGGCCAGCATCCCAAATGCAATTATATTTGGCATCGTGCTGTCGCGTTCCTGTTGTTGGCTTTGGGCCAATGTCTCAGGTGTTGTATACCCTCAAAAAAGGGGCAAAACCATGACCTAGCGCAGGATGCTCTTGTAAACGTGACCGAAAGGGGCACTGTTTTATGCAATTGCCCTGCTTTTGCCATGAACGCTTTGTAACGATTTGCTATGTCTGACCGTCCGCTCAAAATTGCCTATCTGTGCGATATCACACCGCTTGATCCGAACCTGTATTCGGGCGGCAACGCGCGCATGTATCAAGCGCTGCAACGTCATGGCGCAGAGGTCACGATTCTAAGCAATTCGTGGCATAGAGCAGAGCCATTGCGCCGTTTGATGCATGCTTTGCCCGAGGCGTTGAATCTGCGTTTGCGGTGGCGTTTGCATTTGCTGCTGGGCCGTTTGATTGCGCGCGGCGTGCGGCGGGACTTGGCAAAGGGCGACTATGACGCGCTTTTCTGTGCCTATTCCATTCAATCGCTTGCGGGTCTTGGACCTGTCGATACGCTGCCTGTGGTCTTCACCACGGATGCGACACCAACGACTTACAAACAATCTACGGTGGGGCAGAGCTTTGGCTCCTACCTGTCTGCCTCGCGCTATTTGGATCCTTGGATCGCGCGCCGAGAAAAGCGCATTTTAGGCGATCTTGATCTGATGCTCTGCCCAACGGAATGGTTGCAATCGGGCATAAAGGAGGCGTTCGACATTTCGGGGGAGCAGGTCCAAGTGCTGCCATGGGGGGCAAATATCGACAATGTGTCTTCGCCGAAGTTCGAGACGTCTTTGAACGCAGATCAAGCAATTGAGTTGCTGTTTGTTGGGCGCGATTGGTTCGCCAAAGGTGGTCCAATCGCTTTGGAGGTTCTTGCAGAACTGCGCGCCCGCGGGATTAAAGCTGCGCTGACAATCGTTGGCTGTTCGCCCGAGGGGATAGAGCACTCGGACGGTGTCACGATCATCCCGCAGCTTGATAAATCCAAGCCCGATGACATGGCGCAGTTCCAAACGCTGTTCTTGAACGCGCATTTCCTGATTAACCCGTCGTTTGAAAGCTTCGGCTTCGCCTATTGTGAAGCATCTGCCTATGGCCTGCCTGCATTGGCGTTTCGAGTGGGCGGCGTACCCGTGCGCGATGGCGTCAATGGACATGCCTTGCCGCTAGGTTCACAAGCGACGGACTTCGCGGATGTCATTGCTGAGTATGTCGCGAACCCGAGTGCGCATACGGCTCTACGCAAAAAGTCTCGTACAGAGTACGAGACGCGCTTAAATTGGGATGTTTGGGGGCAGGCCGTTGTCGCGCAGATCAGAGAGCTTAAGCAGTAGCGCTTAGTAGCCTGTTCCGGTCACAACAACGCCTACAGTTTTCACCATAACTTGCATGTCGGTCTTGAAGGACATTTCAGCAAAGTACTTCGCGTCATAAGTCGCGCGCTCGGCAAAGCTGCTATCGTTGCGCGAAGAAGTCTGCCAGAAACCGGTGATGCCAGGGCGCATCGCATAGTAGGCTAGGCCCGGATAAAGGACGCGCTGGTCAAGCATCATCGGGCGTGGACCAACAAGCGACATCTCGCTTTTGAGAACATTCAACAACTGCGGCAGCTCATCGATAGATGTTTTGCGAATAATACGGCCAATCCAAGTGATCCGTGGATCGTTCTTAAGTTTCTGCGTCAGGTCCCACTCGCGGCGTGCATCAGGGTTCTGCGCGAGATAATCCTCAAGCACAGCATCTGCGTTGAAAACCATGCTGCGCAGCTTCCACATCGCGAAAGCGCGTCCGTTCTTGCCGATGCGCTGCTGACGATAAAATGGATTGTGACCATCAAGCATGACTAAAAGCGCGAAAAAGCCAACAATAATCGCAGCGGGTGGCGCGATGATCAAAGCTAGAACCAAATCAAGAAGAGGCTTCACCGACGACGCATAAGGCGACTCGCTCCTAAGTTCAGAGGTCGCACGCGGTAAACCGCTGAGTATGTCAGCGTATGTATTCAGCCGTCTATCATGTGACGCCATGTGTCGATCCCCTTAACACTCACTCAACCGACGTAAACGCCGAAAACACTACCAAACTGACCAAAACCCAGGGCGCGCCAACGGGGGTGCACACTGAAATTAGATAAGGGAATGACCTCACGCCCTAGACAGCTTTCATTGTTCGACCGCTCAAAATTGACAGCTTGCGCGTCCAAACAATCTGTTGAAATTTTTCTTCAACGCTTTCTACCTGCCACATTTCAACCACTTTCGTCAATGTTTTGCCACGTTTGAAACACGGGGAAGCTTAACGTGGATCGCTCAAAAAACCGTGTTGGACAAAGGAATGCAGGGTCTGGTTGGCAGGACTACGCACCCGTGAGATGTAATTTGCGGAGCTTTAAACTTTTTAAGATCGGATCAATTGTCGCCATTTTGGAAACAGAAGGGCGTTTGCGTAATTTTGTTTCGGAAAAATGCAATATTGGGTACCTATTTAACCGAACTTTCAACTTTGTGGCCACAATTTGTGTGCGGTAAGCCCAAATTTCAGGATTCGTGCGAATCACGAAGATTTTGGCCTAGTGGTTAACGTAAAGGGCATTCGGACAAGGTAACGAAACGGATCGTTTCGAAATCGTGACTTAAAGTAATGCACAAATTTTAGGCATTTCGCGCATTGGAACGCGATCCTACAGGGTTTCCGAATCACTAAACGCAGCAGTAGGCCTAAAGGGTCACGCAATATCGCAGCTTCGGGCACCGGTTCCCAAGAATTCAGGACCTCAGTGGCGTATTAGAGTGCTGGCATATGTTTCCAAATTGCGCGAAAGGTTAACAAAAACCTCTGCGGGAAGGTCAAGCTTATTGACTTGGCAAATTCCTGCCTGCAGCCTTTTCAGCGTGCAGGTAGATTTTTTCGTGACACCTTTTTTGTAACCAAACCTGCGTTTTTTTGCTGCTACTAATTAATGCGCTCGGTTTAAGACCTGAAGCTTCGCGTGAGAATGTCATTATAGCTCAAGCCTTTAGCGCTCGAGTTTTTCGATTGAGGATAATTCATAATGCCAACCCCAAACTCTAGCGCGAACATTTTTCTGGGGCTTGATGGCTCTGACACTCTTGCCGGAGGCGCAGGGTTTGATTGGCTCGATTACAGAAACTCCATCGCGGGCATTGCGGTCGATCTGCAAACCGATCTGCTTGGGTTTCAAAGCGGCGCAGGGGGGTATGCCGCAGGCGATGTGATTTCTGGTTTCGAGGCAGTTGTTGGCTCCGATGCAGATGATATGCTGACCGGCGATGCGGGACGCAATTACTTTTTTGGCGGCGCTGGCGCGGATACGATTTCCGGCGGCGCAGGCAATGATCTGATCACAGGTGGCATAGGCGCGGATGTGCTGAGTGGCGGCGACGGTAATGACCGGCTGTTTTATTCAACCTCAAGTGCCGCCGTGACGATCAATCTAACGGTTGATGGCTCGGGGTTTCAGTCAGCGAGCGGCGGCGATGCGTCAGGCGATGTGATCTCTGGCTTTGAACATGTCACAGGATCGGCTTTTGGCGACACGCTTAGCGGAAACGCCGAGCGCAACTTCTTTTCAGGCGGCGATGGCGATGACACGATTTCCGCAGGCGGCGGCGATGATTTCATCAAAGGCGGGCGCGGCGCGGATGTGCTGAGCGGCGGCGATGGGTTGGATCGCCTAAGCTATGCGGGGTCCGCTAGCGGCGTATCGGTTGATCTCAATGCGGATGGCTCTGGTTTTCAAGCGGCGTCTGGCGGCGATGCGACAGGCGATGTGATTTCGGGCTTTGAGCATATTACCGGCTCAAGTCAGGGCGACATATTAACAGGCGACGACGCGCGTAATTTCCTGCTTGGCGGCGCTGGCGCGGATACGATTTCCGCAAGCGCAGGCAATGACTTTATCAAAGGCGGCAGCGGCGCGGATGTGCTTGATGGCGGCGACGGCTTTGACCGTTTGAGCTATGCGGGGTCAAGCGCGGCGGTCACAGTTGATCTCAATTCGAACCTCTCTGGTATTCAATCCGCCTCTGGCGGCGATGCGCAAGGAGATGTGATTTCGAATTTTGAACATCTCACTGGATCGTCTCACGGCGATGTTCTTACCGGGAATGAGGGGCGCAACTTTATCACGGGCGGTGCAGGCGCAGACACGATTTCCGGCGGGGCTGGGGATGATTTCGTCAAATCCGGCAGCGGCGCTGATGTGATTGACGGCGGCGAAGGACTAGACCGCCTCAGCTATGCAGGTTCCAACGCTGGTGTCACAATCGATCTGACTGCGGACGGTTCGGGCTTTCAATCCGGTTCTGGCGGGCACGCCGCGGGCGATGTGATTTCGAATTTCGAGCATGTCACAGGCTCTAGCCATGGCGATGATCTAAGCGGCAACGCCGAGGTTAACAATTTTGCCGGCGGCGCAGGCGCGGATACGATTTCTGCGGGCGGCGGTAATGATTTTATCAAAGGCGGCAGCGGCGCAGATGTGCTTGATGGCGGCGAAGGATCAGATCGCTTGAGTTATGCAGGGTCCTCTGCAGCGGTCACGGTGAATCTGACCGCAGACGGGTCGGGCTTTCAATCCGCCTCTGGCGGGGATGCGCAGGGCGATGTGATCTCCGGGTTTGAGCGGGTCACAGGAACCGATTTCGCAGATATGCTCACGGGCGACGATGCGCGTAACTACTTCGCTGGCGACGAAGGCGCGGACACGCTGTCTGGCGGCGCTGGCAACGATTGGATTTCAGGCGGCGAGGACGACGACGTCATCGCGGGCGGCGTTGGCGCGGATGCTTTGTTCGGTGGGGATGGCGTTGATACGCTGGACTACAGTGCCTCTGCTGGGGCGGTGATGGTTGATCTGCGCACGGGTTCTGATGGGGTTCAATCCGCAAGCGGCGCAGATGCCGAGGGTGATTTGATCACCGACTTTGAAGGCGTGATTGGATCGTCAGCAGCGGATATTTTGGTTGCCTCGCACGCTGAAAGCCATCTGACAGGTGGTGGCGGCGCGGATAGTTTCGTTTTCGCAACGCGCCCAAGCGATGGTGCGCTGCATCAGATCACGGATTTCGCGCTTGGCGAAGACCTTATCGAGTTTGATCAGCTCGCCTTTGCTGGCATTTTCGGAGGCAGCGACGCAGAGAGCGGCGGCGAAGAAGGGGGAGGTGGCGAGGGCGGTTTTGGCGAGGGTGGCTTCGGTGAAGGCGGCGGAGAAGAAGGCGGCGCCGAAGAGGGCGAAGAAGACCCGATCGTATCGCAAACTTTGTTCGAGGACCAATTCGTTGCGAATGCGACGGGTGAGGCCACAGAAGTCTATCACAGGGTTATCTACAACACCACGACGGGTGTTGTGTCCTACGATGGCGACGGCTCTGACAGCAGCGCAGCGACAGAAATTGTCCAACTTGACGCTGGTTTGGCGCTTACACATGAGAGCTTTATCGCAGGGCTCGCGCCAGCACGCGAGCCTGTAGCGCTCGATGGCTCCTTCACTGTCGAGGCGGGAAGACCCGAGTTCTTCGAGCTACAGCCAACCAATGTCGGCGAGAGCAACACAGTCACCTATACCTTCGAGGACACAGGCTACGGCGGCAACGCCGCGATGACATCGTCCGGCTTTTTCTACTACGACACCGATGGTGATTTTGCCCATCTGCGCGAAGGTGAAACAGCGACGCAAACGCTGACCTACACGATGGAAAGCCTTGGCGGCACGGACACAGGGACGATTGATCTGACGATCATTGGTCGCGAAGACAACCCACTCGCCTTTGGCGACTTCGCGACTGTCGATGAGGACGCCTCTGTCGTCATAACACCGCTCGATAATGATCGCGACCCTGATGCAGGTTCCACGTTGCGCATTACGGCTGTGCAGCCATCGCGCGACGGCACGGCGGTTGTTGCGCCAGATGGGCAATCCATCACCTTTACCCCAGACCCCGATTTTAACGGCGATGTTGTCCTGAAGTATTATGCCGAGGACGAGACAGGTCGCTCGGCAGATAGCAATATCAACGTGCGCGTTCTTCCGACGAATGACGCACCTGTTGCGCATGCGATTACTGGCAGTGTTAGACAGGGCGAAGGGGTCTATCTCGAGCCATCATTTACGGATGTGGACCAATTTGATCTCGTGCGCGCCACTTCGGTCGATACCACGGGCACGACTGGCTGGGTAACGCTTTTGGGCGATGGCAGAATTGAGTACATCGCACGGGATTTCGAAAACGTCTCGCTGGGTTCGACTGCAACGGATCAATTCAGCTATACTGTCACGGACGGTGATGTCACTTCGACGAACACCGCGACGATCACGATCAACGGCAAAGATGATCCGCTCACGGCGCGGGATGATGTGTTTTCCGGTGCAGAAGACACGGTTATCAATCTTACACCACTCGACAATGACACGGATGTTGACGCCGATGATGAGCTTTTCATCGCTGGCGTGGGCTTTCCGCCGTTTGGCACGGCTCAAGTGTCTGAGGATCGTAAATCCATCAACTACACCCCGCCTGAGAACTATAACGGCGATGTCAGTTTTTCTTATTTCGTTGGCTCTTCGGGCGGCACGATCGAAGAAGCTAACATCACACTGACGGTAACACCTGTGAATGATGCGCCTGTTGCCTCTGATATCGTAGTGTTTGCCAAGTCTCGCGAGGAACTCCCGGATGGGTCGTTCACGGACGGGCTTTCGGTGACATCCCTTGGGATTTTGGATGATTTTCCCGAGGATCACGAAAATCTCGTTATCGACATTACAGCGCCCGAAAATGAATCCGCTATTTTCAGCGGAAGCGCTTACTATGAAACGGCTGACTTCAGATTTGATAGTCTCAAGCATCAGTTCGTGCATAACGCCAGACATCCGGCACTTGCCAATGAGCCGATAACAGAGGTTTACACATATACAGTGACGGATGCGGGTGGCTTGTCGGATACTGGCACCATCACAGTTCATTCCGAAGAGCGAGCGTTTGCGCCGACCGTTGGCTATAATATCCCTGGCCATAACTTTGTCGAAGATGAAGTTTTCACGACTGAAGCCCTTATTTTCGACCGTAATGATGGCGATACAACTTATCTTCATAGCATTGACGGAGGGGAGCATCTTACAGCGACAATAAGTGTTGATCGTCAATCTTATACGCTTGTGCCCGATGCCGGCTGGAACGGTGAAACAACTGTTGAAGTAAGCGCGTATGATAGCACAGGCCTCATCGGTCCGTCGTATGAAATCCCGGTTGTGGTTAGACCAGTGCTCGAAGAGCCTGATGTCACGCTCTCTGTCACGGCGACGGATCGGATTGATCAATTCATCGTCACGGTTACAGCTGACTCCAACGATCTGGGTGAGACATACTTGCCATTTGTAAATTTCAGCTTAAGCGCGACATCGGCGCAAGTTATCCATCCCCCTGGTTCTCGCGATCGAGATGATATCTGGGAACTTCTTGGCGGCGTTACTGTTGAAACGATTGAAGGCGAGCTTGTCTATGATTATCAAACGAACAGGGTCTGGACTGGGTTCCTCAATGAAGGGAATTCGCAGGATTTCCTGATAACGATCCCTGAGTATATCAATAGTGACATCGATATCGAATTTACGGGATTTGTTGATCAAGGATACCATAACTCCTTTTATGGCGGAGACATCATACGGGGCGAAGGCACGACGTCGGTCTCGATTGAACAGAACGTTAATAGCTTTAAACAGGCGGGAACGTTTGAGGATCAATCGATCTGGGGCGATAGTGGGAACATCAAACACACCGCAGGCGTTGATATTGGCGGCTCTGTCGGCCTGTCCGAGAGTTTTAGCGAGAACCTGCTAACGGTTGATGTGGGTGCCTTGGGTGTTGGCGTGACAGCAGATATCGGCACTAATCTAGAAGCAAATGGATCGATTTCCGCGAATTTGCGCGCTGAGTTCTCTGTCGAGGGCGGCGGTATGAACGGCGAAATCGGTTTTGATGCGACGCTGACGTCTGTTCACAATGAAACAACTGGTCAGTTTGGCTTTAAAACCTCTGCTGTACGAGATGATGTCACGACATTTACCGCCAGTTCCCCGAATGCAGGGTTTGAAATCTTACTCGATGATCTGGGCTTTACCGCAAGTGGGCGTTTGCAACTGGGGGGCTATGCGCATGTGCACACAGGCTTTGGCAGCTATGGGCCAGAGGCCTATCCTGATGTGAGATTGCCAGAAGTCAGCTTTAACCTGGCGTCCCTGTCGCCCGATGGCATTTCTATTGCGAAATACGAGGGCAATACGCTGTCACTGGCAGATGGTTTGTTCGAGCGCACCTTTAGCTCGTTTGATCATACGTTTAGCTCAGGCTCGCCGCTTTATAACGATTTGGCCTATGTCAAAATCAGCAATCCAACAACAACAGTGACGGATGCCACGGCGGATAGCACGACTGCAAAAGCCAGCTCTACGCAGGATTTCGCGAATTTCGAGCTTGATCTGGATGGAATCGCAACGACGATCAAAGGCATCAAGAACCCTTTGGATCTGCGCCTGGAACTAGATCTCGGATTGCTGCGCTTTTACGCCTATATGGAAGTGCTCGATCTCGATCTGCGCACGGATGTGAAATACAGACAAACCAATGAGGTCACACCGGACGAATTGTTCGGCACGTTGCATCTTGAGAATGGTGATACGTTTGATTTCAAATTTGGCGATGATGTTACGCTTGGCGATTACGATGATCTGGATCAGAACGGCAATGGCGACATTGAATACTATGTGACCACACATGCGACCGCGACTGCGCGCACGCAAGCCGAGATGATCGTTGATATCTATGACTATTTCGCGGTTTTGGATGCGGGCGGCGGCGCGCAAACCCATGGCAAGGTTGCTGAAGTGCTTCGGGAATTGGGCATTCCATCGGGCTTTGATCTTGGCACGTCTGGGCCGCTCTATGACCGCCGCGGCACGTTGCTGGATGAAGAGTTCGACATCAACCTCGCCACACGCAACTTCACGTTTGAGACCGATGATATCGTCAGCGACTGGATGATCGCTTGATGGTTTTGGGTCCTAGGTGTGGAGTTTTGGAGGGGGCATATGGTGCTGCTGGAGCGCGTTTAGATGCTGCACCTTGGTGCACCG
>CAYQZI010000029.1:0-23093 GCA_964421835.1 uncultured Planktotalea sp. | reverse complement strand
CGCATGACAACAATGGCACCATCGCATCGATTGAAAACATCGAAGATGTGAAGACGGGCTTTGGCGATGACTACATCATCGGCTCGAATGCCGCGAATTTTATCGATGCTGGCGAGGGAAACGATACGCTGCAAGGCGGCGGTGGTGTTGATCGCCTGATTGGTGGTCTTGGCGACGATCGCTTCATCGTTTTGGAAGGCGAAGCAGCCGATAGTATTGACGGCGGGGATGATACCGACACGCTCGATCTGTCGGGGGTCACCTCGACTGGAACAGGCGCTGCGATTGATCTGATCCTAAGCACTTGGACGTTGAATGGCACGTCTAACAGCGTCTCTGGCATCGAGCGTGTGATCGGCACGCAGGGCAATGACACGATATCCGGCAGCAACTTCGTGAATGAGTATTACGAGGGTCAAGGCGGCAACGACAGTATCACCGGCGAGATTGGCAATGAAACGATCCTTGGCGGCACTGGCGACGATACGTTGATCGGCAGCTTTGGCGACGACAGTCTTGAGGGCGGGAGTGGCAATGACAGCCTGTCGGGTGGCAATCATAACGATGTGATCAATGGCGGCAACAACAACGACACGATCCTTGGCGGCTCAGGCGATGACACGCTAGAGGGCGGCGACGGCGACGATCTGTTCATCGACAATCTCGATGGGGGCACGACGGCAATTAATGGTGGGGTTAACACCGACACGCTCGACTTATCTGGCGCAGCGCAAGGTATCACTGGCGATGCAAATCAACTGATTGGTGCAAATGATGCGACGCAACTTAACTTGATCAGTATTCAAAATCTTATCGCGACAGATTTTGACGACGTGATCGCTGAAGTTGGGACATCAGATAATTTTAACGAAATTTCACTGGGCGCGGGAAATGACACGCTGACCGGAACGGCCAATAGTCCCACTGATATCTTTGACGGTGGCGATGATATCGACACCTATATCGAGGGCTCGAGCGTTGATCGCAATATTGACCTTTTGAACGAAGTGGGAAGCCTATTAGGGGCAACTGCCAACATCTCAACAATTAGAAACTTCGAACACGCGACCGGCGGTGGCGGTAATGACAGCATTACCGGCGATAACGGGGACAACATTCTGAAAGGTGCTGGCGGCAATGACACGCTGGTCGGCGGCCTTGGCGCGGATACGCTTGATGGCGGCGATGATATCGACACAGCAAGCTACGCAAGCGCGACTGTTCGGGTGAACCTGAACCTTGCCACGGGCGGGACAGCGGGCGAAGCAGCAGGCGACACGTTTACCGATATCGAGAACGTTGTTGGCTCTGGCTTTGATGATTTCATCCAAGGCGATGGGTTGAACAACCTGCTGATAGGCGGCGCTGGCGTTGACCGTCTGCGCGGCGATGGCGGCGATGATACGCTGATGGGCGGCGCTGGCGCAGATGACATGCGCGGCGGCTCTGGCATCGATGAGGTCAGCTACGCCGATGCGGCGGTGCGCGTGAACTTGAATTTAGGAACCACTGGCACCGCAGGGGATGCGGCAGGTGATACATATTCATCCATCGAGAACGTCACAGGCTCTGGTTTCAACGACTACATCTTTGGTAATTCTGGAAACAACGTCCTTGCCGGCGGCTCTGGCGATGACCGTTTGCGCGGGCATACAGGCGATGACACCCTCAATGGTGGCGAAGATAACGACGATCTGGTCGGCGGCGCTGGCGCGGACAGCCTTGATGGCGGCAACGGTATTGACACGGCGAGCTACGCAGGGGCCGCAGCGCGCGTGAACCTGAACCTTGCCACGGGTGGCACCGCAGGCGATGCAGCTGGCGATACGTTCATATCCATCGAGCATGTCCTCGGCACAGCGCATGATGATTTCATCGTCGGCGACACGCTCGCGAACGTGTTGATGGGCGGCGCTGGTGTTGACCGCCTGCGCGGCGATGATGGTGATGACACGCTGATCGGCGGCGCTGGCGCAGATGATATGCGCGGCGGTGCTGGTGTGGATGAGGTGAATTACGAGGACGCCACCGTGCGCGTTAACCTTAACCTTTCCACAGGCGGGACTGCGGGTGATGCGCTTGGCGATACCTTCTCTTCTATCGAGAATGTGACCGCCTCTGATTTCAACGATTACGTCTTTGGCACTGCTGCAAATAACCTGCTTTCCGGCGGCATCGGCGAGGACCGTTTACGCGGCGATGGCGGTGACGACACGCTGAACGGCGGCGGCGATGCGGATAATCTGATTGGCGGTGCTGGCGCGGATAGTCTCGATGGTGGCGATGGCATTGATACGGCAAGCTATGTCGGAGCCGCGGCGCGCGTAAACCTTGATCTGCGCACAGGTGGCACAGCCGGTGATGCGGCGGGGGATACCTTTACCGCGATTGAAAACGTGACGGGCACGAATTTTGGCGATTACATTTATGGCGATACAGGAGCCAACTACCTGAGCGGCGGCAAAGGCGACGACCGTCTGCGCGGAGATGGTGACAATGACACGCTGATCGGCGGAGATGGTGATGACAATCTGAACGGTGGTACCGGTGCTGACCTTCTTGAAGGGGGCAAAGGCGAAGATACCTTTGTGTTTGACGAAGCAGGGGAAGATACGGCGAACGGTGGCGAGCACAACGACGTCTTTGTTCTTAGATTTGGAAATGCAAAGATCATTGATGGTGGCGATGGCATCGACACGCTCGAGTTCTCGAACACCTTCGACTTAGCCAATTTTGACGCTTTTTTCGATCTGGATCTGGGCTACTCTGAAAATGGGCAGCCTCTCTTAGGCGATTGGTCCAATCTTGAAAACCTCATTGGTTACAATAAGGTACAGTCCCACTTGGTCGGTAACGCTGCGGATAATTTGCTCAAGGCCAGCATTTACGGCGACACGCTTGATGGTGAGGGCGGCAATGACACGCTCGAAGCGCGCGCAGGCACTGACCTTCTGATTGGCGGCGCGGGTGCAGACCGATTGGACGGGGGCAATGGCCGCGATACTGCAAGCTATGCGGATGCGGGCGCACGCGTGAACCTCGATTTACGCACTGCTGGCACAGCTGGCGATGCTGCGGGCGATACGTTCATCTCGATCGAGAATGTGATCGGCTCTGATTTCGGCGACTACCTCTTTGGCAATGCTGCTGACAACATTCTAGAGGGCGGCGACGGGGTAGACCGTTTGCGTGGCCACACGGGCAATGACACGCTGATTGGTGGCACAGGTGATGACAATCTGATCGGCGGAACTGGTGCGGATGAGTTTGTCTTCAACGATGGCGATGGCGCGGATGTTGTGGTGGATTTCCAGAACAACACCGACCTGATCCGTCTGCTGGATTATGGCTTTGCCGATGTTGCAGCGGCGCTTGCGACAGCGACAGAGGTTGGCTCTGACGTGGTGTTTGCGCTTGGCGATGGCGATGTGCTGACGGTTGAAGACATCACGATTAACCAAATCGCGAATGATCTCGCGATTATGTGATCGCCTCTGCCTTCTGCGAAAGCAGCGCTGCCTTATTTCACCATGTGCGAAGGCAGCGCGCGTGCGCTTTGAATAAGCGCCAAGCGCCGTGTTTTCCAACCAATTACCTTAACATTTCAGCTCAATACTCTGTTCCCAAAGCATTAAATCGATCGCGATTCTGCGACTGTTGCCATTTGGACAACGCTGAGTTTCGAAAGAAATTGTGTCAAAAAAAAGGTATTTACGCGATACCCGCGTTGGAGATGTGCGTGCTGACTTCTGCAACGTCACTTTCGCCTAGGGCGTTTTAGCGCTTGATCTAAGCCTCTGAGACACGCAAGTGCAGATGCGGTTGTGATCGAGGGGTCAATCCGTGTCAGGGCGAAGGGCAATAAACGAAGGCCTGTGCGCGACTTAAATGAATGGTCTGGCGAAACCGTGGGGGCGGCGCTGGCCCGGGATTGCACAATGCGGATCCCCATGTTGAGAGTGAAAAGGTAAAACAATGCCAAACTATGTACTGCAAGGCCCGGATGCATTTCTGTTCGAGGTCGATCCCCTCACAGGAGCTGTCACACAGAAGGATTGGTTTGTACCGTCCTACGATGATGCTTGGGACGCGGATGGCGACCACACGTATGAAGTGACGCTGATTGACACTGATGTTCCCGATGCCAGCTCTGATCTGGAGTTCGTCGTAACCCCGACAGAGACGATTTGGCAGGCCGCAGGCGCGGCCCCGACGACGTCTGAGTTCTCGATTTCAGGCCCTGATGCGTTTCTATTCGAGATTGACCCCTACTCTGGCGAAGTCGCTATGAAAGACTGGTTTGACCCTGATCCATCCGATCCTTGGGACGCGGACGAAAACGGCACTTACGAATTTACCGTCACAGAAACATCGCCAGACGGTTCAGTGACGACGTCGCCTGCAACTTTGATTGTGCAAGCAGATGGAACTCAGATTTGGGATCTTCCTGATACGACAGGTCCGGTAGACCCTGTCGATCCGGTAGACCCCGTAGACCCTGTCGATCCAGTTGATCCTGTCGATCCAGTTGATCCCGTCGATCCGGTGGACCCCGTCGATCCTGTCGATCCGATCACACCGTTCGATTCCAATCCTGATCTGACACCAGACACGCTTGCTTCGCCCGGTCTGCCTTCGCGGCCAACGCCTTTGGAAGAGCCCGAAGGAAACCCCGGAGAAGTGATTACAGGAACCTCAGGCTCCGAGCGCGAGTTACTTGTAAACGGCGATTTGGAAGCCGGAACCAGCGACGCAAGCTACAACGTTAATGCACAGCTTGAGGGTTGGAGCAACGTCAACGGGGGCGTCGAATCCTGGGGCGACAATTTTATTGCCCCTGACACCGAGGATGATGGTAACGTTGTCGAGTTAGACCGTCATGGCGGTGGTCAACCCGATACGCTCTCGCAAAGCGTCGCAACGAGTGATGGCGCGCAAATGCAGCTAAGCTTCAACGCCGCGCAGCGCGACGATGACAGCGACAGCATCGAAGTACTCTGGCGCGGTGAGGTCATCGATACGGTAACACCCAATGGCTCAAGCTCGTGGACCACATACACATACACCGTCACGGGGTCTGGTGGCACGGACGAGCTTACATTCCGCGAACTCGCTTCTGAAAGCGATGGCACGGGTCCGCTTTTGGACAATATCAGCCTTGTGACCTCTGACGCAAATGAAGAACTGATTGGCACAGATGCCGATGATACGCTGAATGGCGGCGCCGGCGATGACACGCTCCTTGGCGGCGCGGGCAACGACATTTTCGCAGAGAATGGCGATGTTGTTACACCTGGCGTTCCTGTCGCAGCAGGCGAGGTCTTTGGCGAAAACCTGATCATCAACGGCTCGTTCGAAGACACAACAGGCGCGACGCAAACGGGCTATGGCTTTCGTGCGTTTGGTGAAATCAACGGCTGGAGCGCCAGCGAAAATGGAGCGCAAATCGATCTGCACAATGATGGTCGCGGTGACGTTGATGCGCTCGATGGTAACAACTGGCTTGATCTTGAGGGCAATGGCAACAACCTCGTCATCAGTCAGGACATCGCTGGCCTTGCCGAAGGGGAAACATATCGTTTGTCGTTCTCGGTCAGCGATAGCATCGACTCGCCTTGGTTTGGTCGGGACGAGAACGAAGTCAATGTCATGTGGAATGGCCAGCTTGTACGCGCTACAATCGATCCGTCTAATGCGGGCAGTTCAGCGCAATGGGATACCTACAGCTTTGACGTTGTTGCGGAATCCGGTGACAACACACTGACCTTCGAGGGCCTTGGCGGTTTCAATAACGTCGGTGTCTCGATTGATGATGTGGAACTCTTTGCGGTCAGCGATGGCACAATGGGCGCTCCTGTCACGACAACGCCCGGCGATGCAGGCGAAAACGTCTTTGACGGCGGCGAAGGCATTGATCTCTATCAAGTTACCACGACCGACGACATCGAAGTCGATCTTGCGAGCGGTACGGACAGCGCTGGGAACACGTTAATCAACATCGAAAGCGTCATTGCTAATGCAGGTAATGACACGTTGATTGGCGATGCAGGCGACAACCTGCTTGGCGGCGGCGAGGGCGATGACTCGCTCGTGGGCGGTGACGGCGAGGATGTGTTTATCGGCGGCGGCGGCGATGACACCCTAGAGGGTGGCAACGGCAGCGACATCTTTATCGCAAGCGAAGGCAGCGATGTTGTGAGCGGTGGCGCAGGCGAAGATTCCTACGTCATCAACAGCTCATCGGTCGAGAATTTCGCGTTTGATATCAATCTGCAAACGGGCACAGACCAATACGGCAACACCTACTCTAGCATCGAAAACATCGATGGTGGCGCAGGCGATGACAGCTTTGTGGGCACGGACGAAGCGAACGTGCTTCTTGGGCGCGGCGGCGACGATCTGCTGGATGGTCGAGGCGGCGAAGACATCCTGATCGGTGGCTCTGGCGATGACACGCATCTTGGCGGCGCAGGCGATGACTTTATCATCGCGAGCGAAGGCAATGACGTCTATGATGGTGGCGATGGCACGGACACGTTCAACATCGATGTGGCTGAAACCGAATTCACGCAGGCCTATAACCTGAACCTTGAAACGGGTGCTGACGATATCGGCAACACCTACGCCAACATTGAAAATGTTGTTGGGGGTTGGGGCGATGACACGCTGACCGGTGACAGCGGCGACAACGTGCTTGATGGCAGCGTTGGCGACGATGTCATTCGCGGCGGCGACGGCAACGACACTGTTGCAGGTGGCCTTGGCGATGATGTGGTTGATGGCGGCGCTGGCGATGACGTGCTCTTTGGCAGCCACGGCACCGACAGCTACATCGGCGGCGAGGGCACCGATACGCTCTTCATCGGCGGCGAAGAGAACGCACCTGCCAGCTACAACATCGATCTAGAGGTGGGTCAGGACCAGTTCGGCAACACCTATGATGGCATCGAGAACCTGCACACAGGGGCTGGCGATGACAACATCCTAGGCACCGTTGCGGACAATCAGATCTTCGGCAACGAAGGCGATGATACGCTGAATGGCGGCGCAGGGGATGACTTTGTCAACGGCGGGATCGGCAACGATCTTTTGATCGCAAGCGAAGGCACCAACACCTACTTTGGTGACACTGGCATCGATACCTTGCAAATCGCGGGCACGACCGTCGATGGCCTGGATTACGATATCAACCTTGAAGAAGGGTCGGACAACTTCGGCAACGTCAGCTTTGGCATCGAGAATGTGAATGCAGGGGTCGGCGATGATCGTATCTTTGGCGGGAGCGTGGATAACGCGTTGAACGGCGGCGCAGGCGATGACACCTTGCTTGGCGGCGGCGGTGACGACACGCTGACAGGCGGCGCTGGCAACGACAACTTTGGCATCGAAGGGATCGCAGGTAACATCGAGATCACCGACTTTACCAAAGGTGAGGACCAAATCGATGTCAGTGGCATCGAAGGCATTGATGAGTTTGCCGATCTTGCGGACTTCCTTATCGCTGGTGATGGCAGCTCGACGCTCAGCTTTGACCTTGATGACGATGACCAATTGCAACTGCTGATCGCAAGCGAGGAAGAGCTCGACGAGACCGATTTCCTCTTTGGTTAAGACAACAGACTCACCGCAAACGCGGTGAGTCGTGCTGTGCTTGCACGGCAACGAAGAGGCTCAAATTTAATTTTCAAACCAAAATAACAGCCGCGTACGAGTATTTGTACGCGGCTGTTTTCATTGTGCTTTTCGTGATTTATTTCGGCCGCGATTGGCAAAGTGTCAACTTTACGTTACATTGACTGTGTACATTCCTTATGACAATGTGTCACTTACGGGAGGTATGTCTTTAAATTTACACGATTCTTTGTAACTAAATTTCAATGACTTACCCCCTCCACCAGTAAAGGAGGACTCTAATGGCGGATGAAAACAAAGTTTGGCCAACCGGCCTAACGCTTGATGAAGCAGAAGAAGTGCACAGCTATCTTATTGATGGGACACGCGTTTTTGGCGCGATCGCATTGTTGGCACACATTCTAGTCGCAATCGCGACGCCTTGGCTCGGATAAAGGGGACACACCATGAATAATGCAAAAATGTGGCTTGTCGTCTCACCTACAGTCGGCGTTCCGTTGTTCCTTGGCGCAGTTGCTGTCGGCTCTTTTGCCGTACACATGCAAGTCGTTAAGAACACATCTTGGGTTTCTGATTTCTTGCAAGGCGTTCCTATGGGAACCGGCGACAAGATGGCAGCAGCTGCAATTGTTGACGACTCAAAGCTTGAAGCAGCGACTGTATCCTATGCAGTGCCTGCGAAAGATGGGCTTGAAGTGACGGTCATTCTTCCCGATGGCACGCACACGCAAGCGCTTCTGAAAGAG
This sequence comes from uncultured Planktotalea sp., assembly GCA_964421835.1. Taxonomy (GTDB): domain Bacteria; phylum Pseudomonadota; class Alphaproteobacteria; order Rhodobacterales; family Rhodobacteraceae; genus Planktotalea. Next base: position 14,715 of record CAYQZI010000029.1, on the reverse strand, counting down.
CCGCTCAAAGCGCAAGCGAGCGATCTCTAGCCTTTGGCTTTGTAGCACTCATTGGGCCTGCGATGCGTTTGCAGGCGTGGGCCCAATATTCGAAATTTTCTGACTTGAAGGACACCCGACGCCGCTTGCCGTGCTGATGGTGTAACCCAAATGTTCAACTACCGCGCCTTTGCCACGCAGAAACTCGCCAATCTGGGGACGAAATATCTCCCCTTTGCCGATGTGGCGAGCGAAGATGTGCCGCTCTCGCGCCTGCTGCGCCTGTCCTTGTTCCAAGTGACCGTTGGCATGGCGCTGGTGATGCTGGTTGGCACGCTGAACCGCGTGATGATTGTTGAACTGCAAGTCCCCGCAACCATTGTGGCAGTCATGCTGGCCTTGCCGCTGATTTTTGCCCCCTTTCGCACGCTGATTGGGTATAAATCCGATGTGCATGTCTCGGCCCTTGGGCTGCGGCGCATTCCCTACATTTGGAAAGGCACGCTGTGCCAATTCGGTGGTTTCGCGATTATGCCTTTCGCGCTGCTGGTGCTCTCTGGCTACGGCGAGGCGATAGATGCCCCCCGCTGGATCGGCCTCAGCGCCGCTGCGCTCTCCTTCCTTTTGGTCGGCGCGGGCGTGCATATCGTGCAAACGATCGGCCTTGCGCTGGCAACGGACCTTGTGAAAGAGGATGATCAGCCAAAGGTCGTCGGGTTGATGTATGTGATGCTGCTGCTTGGCATGATGGTCAGCGCGCTGATCTATGGTGCCTTGCTGGAAAACTACACGCCGGGCCGTTTGATCCAGATCATTCAAGGCACCGCCGTGACCACTGTGGCGCTGAACCTTTGCGCGATGTGGAAGCAAGAGGCGCGCAATCGTGATCGTGCACAGGCGATGAAACGGGCAAATCCCCTGCCCTTTAAGGCCGCCTTTACCAATTTGGCGCAAACAGAGGGGATGATACGTCTTCTTGTTGTGATTTGCCTTGGCACCTTTGGCTTTGGCATGGCCGATGTTTTGCTAGAGCCCTATGGCGGGCAAGCGCTTGGCCTGTCGATTGCAAGCACCACCAAGCTTACCGCGCTGTTTGCGGGCGGAACGCTGATCGGTTTCGCCATCGCGTCGCGCCAGCTGAGCCTGACCAGCGTGCCAAGCAACGTCGCGCTTGCGGGCATCGGCTTTGGCATCCCGGGGTTTGCGGCCATTATCTTTGCCTCGCTCGAGGGCGGGACTGCGAGCTTTCTGATTGGCACCTTCCTTGTGGGCTGCGGCGCGGGTCTGTTTGGCCATGCGACGCTGACCGCCACCATGCGCGCAGCGCCGCGCGAGCAGGTTGGCCTTGCCCTTGGCGCGTGGGGCGCAGCGCAGGCCACCGCTGCCGGAGTAGGCGTCGCCCTTGCTGGCATCGTGCGCGATATTGTTGTCGGTTTACAAAATCCGGCTGGAAGTGGCGAAGCAACGCCCTACAATATAGTGTTCAGTATTGAAATCATCAGCTTAGCGGCTGCGGTCCTTGTGATCTGGCCCTTGCTTAAAAAGACCCGAACAGAAAAACGAAATATATCATCCAACCAAGCGGAGGCCCTATGACACAAGTTATAACGCGTTACTTTGAGAACGCCCAACAGGCCCGATCAACGATACATGAACTTTTGCACCGCCGCCGCTTTTCGGGGCGTATCGTGCATTTGTTCGAAGCAGCGGACGGCCTTGCCGACGTGCTCACTGCGAACCATGTGGATGCAAAAGCAGCCAAAGCTTATGAGAAGCACGTGAAATCAGGCGGCGCAGTCTTATTGGTGCAAGCGGGATACAAGCCCCTTGGTGTTGCAAAAATTACCCGTGAAGTCGCTGCAGACATGGGCGCGATTGCGCTCGAGGGGTTGATTGAAGAGGTCAGCGTCAAAGAGCCAGCAAAGGCGGCTCTAAGTGTTCTGAGAGATCACCCGCATTTCTTGACCCGCGAAAAAGATCCCTACGGCACCAACACACATATGGCAGATTGGCCGATCCCTTTGATCAGCCGTCACAAGCCGATGTCGCTGTCGATGTTCCCAAAGCACGCCCGCATGGCGAGCTTTCCAGTGCCTCTCATCAGCCGTCGCAAGCCGTTCACGGGATCGATCTTTGGACGTCACGCACGTATGGCCAACTTCCCGCTGCAACTTCTCAGCCGTCGCAAGCCATTTACGGGTTCCGTGTTTGGTCGCCACGCCCGCATGGCCAACTTCCCGTTGCCGCTGATCAGCCGCCGCAAGCCTTCTAACAGGACTGCAATCGGGCGCCACACACGCATGGCGAACTGGCCTTTCCCGCATTTGATCAACGGCAAGACCGGCACGAATGCATTGGTCCCAGGTGGTGCGCGCATGGCGAACTTCCCGATTCCTTTGCTCAGCAAGCGTCAGCCCGCCAATAGATCCGTCTTCCCGAAACACGCGCGTATGGCAAACTTCCCGCTGCCACTGATCAGCCGTCGCAAACCCTCGACCGCGTCGATTTTCCCGCGCCACGCGCGCATGGCAGACTCCATTTTGCCGCTCGTGATTAAGCAATCCGATGGCGAGGCAAAGTATGGCAGCAAGAGCATTTCCCTGTCTCGGATGTTTGGCATGCCGACGGTCATCCGCCGCTGATCTTTTTAGCTAAGCCAAATCTGCGAACATGAAACACATGCGTTTTGTGTTCGCACTCTTTTGCTAGATGTAAATTAGGCCGGACGGTTGTACAGTAACGCGCTCAACACGTGAACCTCCCCCACCTTCACAAGCATAGATGCGCGCTCAGCGCCTTTGTTTGCTTGCCTCATTTGCGCCTTCGCGCGGCTACATGGTCTCAGACCTCTCACGCAGAAAGCAGTAGCGCAGACGCCCACATGACCCGCGCGAAAGTCCATGAGAGCGCGATGGCCCCCTACAAGGCCGCTTTGTCCGCAGGTCACGCTGTTCTGGTCGTGCAAGCCACATACAAACCGCTGAACGCCGCGCGGATTGCGCGCGAGATCTTGGGCAAGTGCGACGCGCTCGACGCTGACGGAGCCACAGAAGAGCACAAGCTCGCCTGGGAGCCAGAGCGCGCAGCAAGCGTGATGAAAGATCACCCGCTGTTCTTCTCTGTGGTGGATATCGAAGTGCCGCACGGCCCCGTCACAGCCAACTTTGGCATGCGCATGACAAAGCCGCACAAAGCTAAGCGTTCGCTCAGCAATAAACGCGCATCACGCCTGTTCTGGCCAATGCCGCTGCTCAGCAAAAAGCAGCGTTCCCAAAAAGTAATGAGCGGTGGGCGCACCATGTCGGCGATGTTCTGGCCTATGCCGTTGCTCTCGAGCAAACCACGCCGCAAATCCGTCATCCCCGGTGGCGGCACCCCGTTTTCGCGCCGCATGGGACCGCGCACAGTCGCCTAAAGGGCAACGCTAAAAATACAAAAGAGCGCCTCCAAGGGATTGGGAGCGCTCTTTTTCTTTGCGCAAGCTTCACTCAAACTGCGCGATCACCGTCAAATCTACTTTGCTTTTGAACGCCACCAATTCATTCAAAGACACGTCGCTGCCAGAGAATTTATCGCCCCAATGCGCCAGCACAGTGTCCCAGTTAAAGCTCACCACCGAACCCGAGATCGTCAATTTCGGCCCCAAACAGGTGAAAGACGCGAGCTCGTTGAAGCTGGTGTCATCCTCTGAACTTGCGCTGTTCTCGCCGAAGTTTCGCAGGTTGCGAATGACCGCATAAGCCTGCGCGACAGGCGCGCCAAAGTCATGTGAAACCACGCCGCTGCCCGCGTCAAATTCCTGGATCGCGAAGTCATCGCTGGCTGTGGTCAACGCTGCAAAATATCCCGTTGAATCAAAGGGATCACTCTTTTTCGGCTTCTTACCGCTGTCTGTATCGTGATCATTCAGAGCCACATATGCGCCGCTTACGGTTGCGCTTTGCGCACTGCTGCTGGCGGTTGTTGCGGCGGCCTGCCCTGCAGTCATGTCGAAACAGGCAATTTGCTGGTCATCTTGCGAGTCGCCATCGCTGGTGGAAACGATCGCTTCCCAACCCGTCAGCGCCGTTGAAACAGGCGCGTTCAAAAACACGCCAGAGCTTGAAAACGTCACTGCGGTGGTCCCCGCAGGCGGCACTGATGCAGTGCAATCGGTCTGAAACGCTTGAATGTCACTGGCTGAACCCACCGGCGTCACAATCGTCAAAACCCGCGCATAAGATTCCGGGCTGATGTAGGTGTCATTTTTTTCATTGTTGTCTGTATCGCTTTCTTTATTCAGGACAAACTCAACATCCAGCGTCAAATGTCCGTCGGTGATCGATGGCCTTGGAACAAGGTTGAAAGCGTGGATTGAATGTTCTCCGCCCAGCACAGACTCGCGGCGCGATCTGAATGCCATGTCGAAATTTTCCAGCAAACAGGCGTAGGAGCCAATTTCAAAGCCATGCGGCACTCGAAATCGCAGCGGCGTGACGCTGTTGGAGGTGGTGTTATACCCATCGGCGGGCGCTTTGATATATGTGCTAAAGAGGATTGATTTTTGCGACATTGCTTATCCTTAACGATCAAGAAAATCGCGCACGTGAAATAACGCGCGCCTTGCTACCTTAAGGCGAATTGCGATGGAAATGAAAGTATGATCCCGAGAGTGGGACAGCCCCCTTCGCGCTAAACCGTAAGTCGGTTAGCGAGCTTGGACAGCATCGAAACGCAGCTTTGGAGTTGCTGAACCGAGACAAACTCGTCGGCTTTATGCGCTTGCTCGATAGAGCCCGGCCCGCACACCACGACGTCCATTCCAAGGTTCTGAAATATCCCCGCTTCCGTGCCGAAAGGCACCAAGCCGGTTTCATTGCTGCCCGTGAGCTCTGACAAAATCTGTCGCGCCTCGTTTTCCAAGGTGGGAATCAATCCGTCAACTTCGCCAACAACCACGGTTTCGATCGATGCATCGGGATAGACCGCCTGCATTTTTGGCAACAGCACCTCATGGCAATAGGCATGAAGACGCGATTTGACAAAATCAGCGTCAGAGTGTTGGACGGGCCGCATTTCCCAATCCACCGTCGCTTTGGACGCAATCACGTTGTGCACAGAGCCGCCGTTCATCGCGCCAACGTTCACTGTGGTCCAAGGCGGCTCAAACGCACTTGAGGGGGGTGACATCCCCACCAGCTGCTCTTTCAGATCCAGCAGATACATGACGTAGCGCGCGGCATATTCAACCGCATTCACCCCTAATTCAGGAGCGGATCCATGTCCTTCCAATCCTTGAAACCGAGTGGTGTATTCATAGCAGCCCTTATGCCCTTCAATGATGCGCATCTGAGTGGGTTCGCCGATAATCGCAACACTTGGTCGAAGACCGATTTGATCCAAAGACTTTGCCAAATGTGCTGCACCAAGGCAGCCAACCTCTTCGTCATAAGTGAATGCGAAATGCAGTGGTCTGTCTTGCGCAGCGTTTGCAAATTCCGGTGCCATCGCAAGTGTCGTCGCAATAAAGCCCTTCATGTCGCAACTGCCGCGCCCATAAAGGTGCCCGCCGCGTTCGACCATCTTAAACGGATCGCTGCTCCAAGCTTGATCGCTCACAGGAACAACGTCACTATGACCTGAAAGCACAATCCCGCCGTCCCGCTCGGGTCCAAGCGTCGCAAAAAGATTTGCCTTTTTGCCACTGGGATCATGAAACAACCGCACGTTCGCGCCGGAATCTTCTAATCGCGAAGCAAGATAGGCGATCATTTCAAGATTGCTGTCAGCCGATACCGTTGGAAAGGCGATCAGATCTGCGAGAATGTCTTTAGAGGCGTTCAACATTGCATCACTCTTTGACGAAGAGTTTGCGTTCAACATCGCAAAGAGGCAACGCAGCGCCGCCCTCTTGGATTAGAATAGTCTCTGTTGTTTCCAATCCCCAAGTGTCCATCCAAAGCGCAGGCATGAAGTGAAAAACCATGCCCGGTTGAAGCACTGTTTCATCCTCGATCCTGATAGAGGCCGATCGCTCGCCCCAATCAGGTGGGTAACTCAGCCCGATGGGATACCCCATGCGCCCTTCGCGCTTTATGCCGTGTTTTGCCATGACTGCCATAAACGCATTCGCAATGTCACAAGTGAGGTTGCCCGCGCGCGCGGCGTTTAATCCAGCGTCGATCCCCTCCAGCTGCGCCGCTTCGGCTCGCTTCATTTCATCCGGCGGCGTGCCAAGGTAAATCGTCCGGCACAGCGGCGCATGATAGCGGCGATAGCAGCCTGACAGCTCAAAGAAAGTCGCCTCGCCCGCGCGCATCTTTTCGCCGTTCCAAGTCAGATGCGCGGCGGTTGCGTCCAGACCAGAAGGCGTCAGCGGCACGATGGCCGGGTAATCCCCCCAGTCATCACCAACACCGGTGATTCCCGCATGCATAATATCAGCAACCAGATCATTCTTACGCATTCCAGGTTCAGCCCGCTCCAAAGCGACACCCACAACCTTGTTCGAGATGCTGGCCGCTTTGCGAATAAACCCAATCTCGTCGTCTGACTTTATCAAACGTTGCCAATTCACAAGCCCCGTCGCATCCGCCAGATATGCCTTTGGCAGTTCATGCGTTAAAACAGCATGGGCTTTGGCAGAGTAATAATAATTCTCCATCTCAACGCCGATACGCGCTTTTTCAAGGCCCCGTGCTTTCAATACGCCCGCAAGATCTTGCATCGGATGGATTTCACTCGATTGAACGTAGTGATCGCCGTAGCCAAGAATGTTGTCGTGATCCATCCAGCAAGTCCGTCTGCCGCCCATCATGTCCATGTGGCGGCCCCACCAGATCGGCTCGCCCTCATTGGTGACAATGACCCCTTGATGAACATAAAACGACCAACCGTCATAGCCTGTCAGCCATGCCTGATTGGAGGGATCCGTCACAAACATCGCATCAAGCCCCGCTTTTTGCATGGCTTCGCGGGTTAGGCGCAAACGGCGCGCGTATTCGGCGGCGCTGAACGGTGAACGGCCATTCATCCTAGAACTCCCTTTACGGCGCGTGCGGTTGCATTAACGATTTGATCCGCCTCTTGTGCACTTAGGCAGAACGGCGGAGCAAAGCCAAGGATATCGCCCTGCGGCATGGCCCGTGCAATGATCTGATCCTGTTCGAGCAGCTTGGCAGCAATTTGTGGGCCAATCTTGTCGGCAGCGTCATAGAAAACACGGTCTGTTTTGTCTTTGACGAACTCAACCGCGCAGATCATGCCCTCGCCGCGCACATCGCCGACATGGGGATAATCCGCCAAGGCCGCGCGCATTTTGGCGTTCAGGTCTGCACCAATCGATCCAGCGTTCTCCACCAATCCAAGCGTGTCGATCAGTTGAAGGTTCGCGACACCTGCCGCCGCCCCGATGGGATGCGCGGAATAGGTCCAGCCGTGGCCGATGGGGCCATTTTCATCGGTCCCCTGTTCCAGCACGCGCCACATTTTGTCAGAGACGATAGACCCTGACAGCGGAGCATAGGCAGAGGTGAGACCTTTGGCGATAGTGATCAGATCCGGCTTCATCCCATAGTGATCAGACCCGAACATACTGCCAAGGCGGCCAAATCCAGTGACAACCTCATCCGCGATCAGCAAAATGTCGTGCTTGTCCAAGACCGTTTGAATGGCAGGCCAGTAGCCTTGAGGTGGCGGCACGATCCCGCCCGTCCCAAGAACTGGCTCGCCAATAAACGCAGCGATTGTGTCGGCCCCTTCGCGGGCAATCATCGCTTCAAGCTCGGCCACGCAATGGGCAACAAATTGAGGTTCAGACTGCCCCAGATCGGCGCGGCGGAAGTAATCCGGTGCCTCCGTGTGCAGCACGTGCGCCAGCGGCAGATCGAATTTCTTGTGGAACAGCTCAAGCCCTGTCAACGATCCAGTCATCAGCCCAGAGCCGTGATATCCACGCCAACGCGAGATGATCTTTTTCTTTTCGGGCCGTCCAAGGATGTTGTTGTAATACCAGATCAGTTTGATGTTGGTTTCATTTGCATCCGAGCCGGACATCCCGAAATACACCTTCGACATGTGATCCGGCGCGCGATCCATCACCATTTTTGCCAGTGTGATCGACGCCTCGGTGCCATGCCCAACATAGGAGTGATAATAGGCCAGCTCGCGCGCCTGATCGGCAATGGCATCCGCAATCTCCGTGCGCCCATAGCCGACATTCACGCAATAGAGTCCCGCAAAGGCATCGAGCATCCGGTTGCCATCGCGATCCTCGATATGACAGCCTGATCCGCCAGTTATCACGCGTTGCGGCACGTTCCCCCGCGCGAATTCGGCAAGATGCGTCGAAGGGTGGAAAAAGGACTCGCGGTCCCATTGTTCAAGTTTGTCATTATGCAGCATTGTGTGCCTCCTCTTTCAGACCCTTCTGTCAGACCAAGCGGGACCGGATTACATGAAAGGAGCCGTTTGCGCGCAAAGAGGACCTAAATCGACCTCGTTCAAGGCGGGAAGCTCCGCTCACCCAAGCAGCAGCGCACAATGCCTTTATTGCCAAGGTAGGGGAAGCGTAGTGGAAGTTGGATCGCTTTGCCAGACAAGAGTAACCGCCACAGAAAGGTCAACGCGGACGCTGGCGCGCGCAAATTTCGACAGCTCTACCGCCCCAATAACAGGCAGCTTTTACGCCTCGTTCACAGGAAGTATAACAGTCGCAAAATAATCGCGGATGTCGGTCACACTTTCGAAGGGCACGACAAGTGAAACGTGCTGATCAGGGCGCACGACAAGGACCACCCCTTCGCTGCGGTCGATGCCACGCATGTCAAAGATGTTGGGCCCTTGCGGAACTGCGCAAAACACCTTTTCGTAATCCGTCAGACCCATCGTGCCTTTCTTGGGCCTTAAAGCCGTCGGAAGCTCGGAAAAATTCATATTTCGGTGCGACACTTGAAAGACCGCGCGAATATCTATGACCGCATCCGCATCGCTGCCGCTGGGTGTCACGCGCTCAATGACACTGGTCAGGCTCGTGCATACCTTGCTGATCGCTCCGCCGGGGCGTCCGGTATCCAACGCCGGCGCAAACGCGATGATCCGCCAACGCCCATCCGCCTTGAGAGTATGGCCAAGCTCCATGGGTTTTGCATCGGCCAACCTGATAACCGGTGCAGAGCGGAATCGTTTGCCCACGGGATAGCCCAAAGCGAGCGAATGAGACGAGCTGGCGGCTGTGATCAAGGATGGATCATAGCACGTCTCGACCCCTGCCGTATAGCGACCGTGTTTCTTGAAGTAGGCTTGAAATTGCGCAGCCTCCTCTTTTGTCTTTGGTTTTTCACTAAACAGACGCGCCATATCGCGATCAAAATCAATAAGTTCCTGAGCCTTAGCCTGTCGCTCTGATGAATAGGTTTCCAGCAAATCTGCCGGGGACTGGCCGCGCAACACAGCCGCGAGTTTCCAACCCAAGTTAAAGGCATCTGCCATAGAGACATTCATACCCTGCCCCGCCTTTGGGCTGTGGGTGTGGCACGCGTCACCAGCAATAAAGACGCGTGGCTCAGAAACAGCGCGCGCGTTTTGCGATACATCGTCGAAACGATCGCAAACCCTTTGTCCTATTTCATAAGCTGACGACCAAGCAACCTGAGCGGCTTCAAATTCAAACGGGCTTAGAATTTTACGGGCTTTCTCAACCAACTGATCCGAAGTGACACCGCGATTTGCTGCACGCTCGTTTTCCACTAACGCATCAAACTCAATGTAGAGACGCACCATATATCCCCCCTCGCGCGGGATAATCAGGATGCTGCCTTGGTCGGCGGATTGGATCGCGCATTTCAACCGAATGTCGGGAAAGTCGGTGCGGGGCAGAACATCCATGACACCCCAAAGCTGCCGCGCGGAGGTGCCCTTGAGCTCTAGACCCATTTGCGCGCGCACTTTGCTGCGGGCCCCATCGCACCCAACAAGATACTTCGCGCGAATGGTCTCGTGGTCTGCGTCGTTATCCAGACATTTGAAAGTGGCTTCAATCGGATAGGTCTGTGTATCATCGCGCGTGAAAGAGACGAGTTCGCGATTATAGTCAGGGACCAAACGGCTTGACGACTTGGCCATGACCTCGAGAAAGAAATCATGGACTCGCGCCTGACTTAGGATGATGTGGGGCATCTCTGACAGATCATCTTCGACGTCCTGAATGCGGTCCGCGCGTGCAAGGGGCGCGCCTTCCACCCCCGGACGCCAGAAGCTGACCTCGTTGACGTGGTAGCCCTCTTTGATCACCTTCTCGGAGAACCCAAACGCCTCGAACATTTCGATAGAGCGGCACGCGATACCATCTGCCTGCCCAATGTCCAGCGGACCTGATTTGCGCTCAAGAATACGCACGGACAGATCATCAAAGGCACTCAATTGCGCTGCAAGCGTTAACCCGGCAGGGCCGCACCCAACGATAAGCACATCAACTTCATCGGATGTCTTGCGCTCACTCGCTTTTGAAATTGTCGGATCGCCCGGTCGGAATCCCTCTAGGTGATACTGCACGTGAAAACCCTTCCCAAACTCACGCACGTAAATTGAACGATACCCAGATGGATGTGAAGCAAGATATTCTCAGAGACAGCCTGTTTGAGGATCGGCGCGTATGCAGCGCAGGGTTCAGTATTTGACGCTTGCGCAAAATCTCCCTCGCGCATTGATCCGTCATCCCGCGCAGGAACGGCCCAAGGCCGTCACTCAACAAAAGACTAGATGTTACAGCCGCAACCTCTTTCGGGGAAATTTACAGGCTTTATTTTACAGTTTCTCAGACCCGTATAGATAATCCATGTCTGGTTTTTCCGTCGCAAAATAGTGCACCCAGATGTAGGCGTGGCTGAAGGCTGCAACGACGAGCGCGGCTGCGGAGTTGAAGCCAATCGCAATCGCCCAAAACAAAAGAAATGCATAAACGTACATGCCGTTGTCTGTAAAACGAAAGATGCCACCCTTTACCAAAGGCATGTTGCGATAACTTTCATCGAAATGATCACCGCCAGCAGCGCGCGACATCCCGAAGTACAGCCGAACGCTTATCATCGCGTACAATCCGGGAATAAGAAGGATTAGGGTCAGAAGACCCCATATCATTGATGGGATGCCAAGGCTGCCTTGGTCCAATGTCGCCAGCCATATGAGAGTAATAAAACGACCGGCGAAAAACGAAAAGAACACGCACAAAAATGCTGAAAACCCAATTGATCGGCTGATCATCGATGACCTCAGCTCAAGGCGCCACGCGGCCCAAACCCAGACTTGATGCAGGATAGGAAAAGCGACGGCGAGCCAGAATTCCCATTTGTGGGGTTTACCAAGCAACGCCCAAGCCAACGCCGTGAACATCAAAAGCAGCACGAGACTTGCAAGATGGAGCATCTGCCCTTTCCAAAGCGTGGGCGGCGACAGGTTCTCCGATTCAATGTTCATGCGGCAACTCAACAACTTGATCGAGCTAAAGTCGAATTGATTTTTGGCCCATTGCGGGTATTCATCCGAGCATGAACACGACACAGCACGACAACGTTAACCAGACATACGTCTGTACGCTCGAAATACCATCGTGATGAACCGCAGCTTATTTGAGCTCTGCGCAATAGGCTTTCAATAGATCTTGGTTCAACGATCTTTCGCAATACAAACGTTCAATCTCTATCCGCGTAATTTTGTAGATTCCCGTTCTTTCAGCTCGGTCGGAAGACGAAGGGGCTCTGGACGAATATCTTTCTCGGCCCACTCAAATAGAGCTTTCGCAGCACGCGTGCCCATTTCATGGGCAGGAAGTCGAATTGTGGAAAGCGTCGGATAGGTCACGCTCGAATGCGGCAAGTCATGAATGCCCATAACGGCGACGTCTTTCGGAACCTCTATGCCGTTGCGCTGCAACGTTGATAAGACGCCGTAGGCCAAAACATCTGAGGCGCAGAGATAAGCGTCACATAGCTCACCACCGTCCAACGATTTGAGCGTCGCATCGCAGCCGCCTTCAACGCTTAAGTTCGTTTCAAAGTAAGACACCGCAACATCTTGACCATATGTTGCTTCCACACGCGCACGGGTACGATCGTTGGTTTCAATCGGGCCATGGATCATCGCAATCTTGCGATGTCCAAGCGCGCGCAAGTGCTCAAGCGCTTGGCGTGCAGCACGCGTATTGTCGTATCCAATGGTTGGCAGTTGATAGTCAGGGTCGAAGAACGACATCGCGATTGCAGGGGTTCGCGTGCGCTGAATCAAATCTAAGAGGGCGTCTTCGTGGCTTATCCCCGACAGAAACAAACCCTCAACGCCGATCTCCAAAAGCTCTTCGGCTTTTCTCGTCTCAATCTCTGGATCATCGTTTGTTGTGGCCACAACCAAAGACATGCCCAGCTCTGCGAGCTGTTTTTCCATCGCATCTAAAGTGAGCGCGAAAATATCGCTATCTAATGTCGGCACCAGAGCGCCGAAGATTTTCGTGCGACCTGAATTGATAGAGCGCGCTGCCGCGTTTCGCACAAATCCCAAGCGCGCAATGACGCTTTGCACCCGTTCTCGCTTGGCCACGTTCACGACGTCAGGGGCGTTCAACACACGCGAAACCGTCGCAACTGACACGCCTGCTTCTCTTGCGACGTCGCGCAAGTTTGGCTTTTTCTTACGAGAGTGATTGCTCATTAGGCAAGGCTACAGGAATCTTGAAACCAGTTACAAGAATTTCTTGACTCGCGCGCTGCAGGCGTTGTGTAACTAGTTTCATTGAGGTGAGAGAACTTGGGGGAGCCGTGCTTCAGCAGCGGTTACATAGTGACTTTAGCAACATCGGGTTTGCCGGTGGCGGTCGTTCTTTCGCTGGATTCCCTCAGAAATCAGACGTCTCTCGCGTGCAAATTCCGCCGCGCGGGGCAGCAATGTTTAGCTTGCGTACGGGCGACACCATTGCAGCAACTCCGCTGGGCGGCGGGCAATCGATTTCCCTTTTGATCTTTGATGAAAAAGGGCGACCTGCGCCTGAATGCCTCGGCCTAGAACCAAGCATGTGCCATACCCTAGGCAGTTTTGATGCGCAGGCCCTGAAGGACTGGATCGCTGCAAATGGCGGGAAACCAGAGCAACGCTTAAGCGGTGTATCTATGCCAGTGGATGAGCTGGTCGCGTTTAAGGCGGCAAAGGCGTGTACCCTTTGGATTGCACGCCCCATTGAGGTCACCGACTTTGTACAAGGGGCTTCCGCAGGGCTCGTGGAAGTTTCGCATAAGCCCGCACTGGCAGGATCCTCTTCACCGCTGCCACCACCGCTCGGACAAGTGCGCGACGAATTTACAGTGCGTCGAGGCTCTGCTCAATCCTATGAGCTCAGACCAGGGGAAGTGGTTCAAATCATCGATGTCGAAGGTCAGCAGTGCTCTGATTTCATGGCAATGCGACTTGCGCCACTGGATCGCGCCGAGGAAAAGATGATCGACAGCACAGCGACCCGTTCGATGGTGCGCGGAGCCTATCCCGGGCCGGGGCTGCTTGATAAATTCTATGACGCGGATCTGCGTCCAATGATGAACGTGCTGCAAGATACATGTGGGCGTCATGACACATTTGGCTTGGCCTGCACCGCGCGCGGCTATGAAGAACGCGGATTTCCTGGCCATCTCAATTGTTCAGACAATATTTCCAAAGCCCTTGATCCTTATGGGGTCAAGCGACGCCCTGCTTGGCCGGCGATCAACTTCTTTTGGAACACATGGGTCGATCACCAGTCCCATCAGTTGATGACAGAAGAAAGCTACTCGCGACCAGGCGATTACGTGGCGATGAAGGCGATGGACCACCTGGTCTGTGTCTCGACCGCTTGTCCAGACGACCTTGACCCGATCAATGGTTGGAACCCAACCGACGTGCACATCCGTATCTATCACCCTGATGCGCCCATAAAACGTGCGATTGCTTATCGCGAAAAGGAAAATGCGCCTATGTCGATAAGCCAAGAAAGTGCGTTTCATCCAGCCACATCAAAATTGACAACGCAGTTCGCCCCTGCCCGCGACCTTTGGGCCCCTACGCAATATCCAAGCGTCGGCACGATTGGCGAATATTGGGCCTGCCGCGAGAAAGTCACGCTTCAGGATATGTCGAGCCTGCGCAAGTATGACATCGTTGGCCCTGACGCTGAGCGGCTTTTGCAAAAGGTAACAACCCGCGACATTTCACGCCTTTCGGTCTGGCGCGGGACCTATGCGCTGATTTGCGATGAACAAGGATCAGTGGTTGATGACGGCACCCTGTTTCGCATCGGCCACGAATTGTTCCGCTGGTGCTGCGGCAGCGAAGAAAGTGCGCGTGTTTTGGAAAGCGAGGCAAAGCGTGAAAACCTACAAGTGCGCATTCACGGTATGGGCAGCGCCATGCCCAACTTGGCGCTCCAAGGGCCGCGCGCACGCGATGTTTTGCGCAAGGTTGTTTTCACCCAGCCCACTGTGCCTGCGCTTGAGGATCTAAAGTGGTTTGGCTGCACTGTTGCGCGCATAGGCGATCGTGAAGGCATACCTTTTATGCTTGCGCGTTCCGGCTATACGGGTGAGCTTGGATATGAACTTTTTTGCGCCGTTTCTGATGCAACGGCGCTATGGGATGCGATTATGGATGCGGGGGCCGAGTTCGGGATTACGCCAATGGGCTCGGACGCGCTTAACACAATTCGGATCGAGGCGGGTCTTGCCGCAGCTCATGCAGAGTTCGATG